>CAIWSO010000029.1 GCA_903915315.1 uncultured Spartobacteria bacterium
AGTTCAATGGTGCGTTGAACCTCGCGTGTGCCTTCCTTTTGAACTGTTAAGGATTCCTTGACAGTTGCCTCTCGAGTCAGCTCTCCATCCTCAAAGATGTTGATCAGATGAAGCGAGATATTTTGTTTTGTGGCCTGAAAAAGCTCGGCGATTTAGATTTGGGGAAGCCAGACGGTGCCATCTTGCAGACGTAGATCAATCTTGGTTACGCCGTCCTCGGTGGTGTAGAGGATCACATCGATGATTGCGTTTCTCCTTCCCCCAAAAGTCGGCGGCTGTATTCACTGGTGAGGATTTCCATTTGTTCAATCGCAATTCGGTTGAGTTTTTGCAGGCGGAGCGGTTGCTCCATGGCTTCGCTGATGAAGAGGGCATTGAGATTTTCCAGATTGGCGAGGCACACGAGTTGGGAGGCGTTAGCTTGGTCGCGGATATTGCCTTTCTCGTTCGGATTCGCGTCGCGCCAGTCCTTTGCGGTTTTCCCGAAGAGTGCCATGTTCAGGACATCGGCCTCGCTGGCATAGATCAGGTTGGTTTGTTTTCCGCTGAGTTCGGGTGGGATGAGGTGGGCACGGATGGCGTCGGTATGGATGCGGTAGTTGATCTTGGTGAGGTTCCGCTTCACATCCCAGCCGAGTTGCTTTTGCTCGGCTTCCTGGAGGCGTTGGAATTCCTTGATCAGGTAGAGCTTGAATTCCACGGACACCCATGAAGCGAACTCGAAGGCGATGTCCTTGTGCGCGAAGGTGCCACCGTAGCGACCTGCTTTGGATTGAATGCCGGTCGCTCCGGTCAACTCGATCCATTTGGAGGGAGTCATGACAAAGGCGTTGCTTCCCGCATGGTTTTTAACCGTGTCGAATTCCACACGGTTAAAATCCGGATTGTGCAGGATTTCCCAAATACCCAGAAACTCAATTGACGAGCGGGTGCGCATCCAATTCTGAATCACAAACCTTGGATCATCGGCATTCTTGAATTTCGCGATATCTGTCAGCGAAATGAATTCCTCTTTTTCGATGCGTTGCACGCGGACGGCCTCGCCCAAGCGCGATCTTTCTTCGCTGGAGATGGGTTCGGCATGGATGTTCAATATCATTCACTGAATGAATCCGCTTGAAGCGCGTCGGGCGGTTCGATAGGGGTTTCTCTCCCCCCCCTCCTAAAATCCCAGACAAAAAACTCTCATGACAACGATCGACTGGACCATCATCGCCATTTACCTTCTCGCCGTCGTCGGCCTAGGTGTGGCCGCAGGCTTAATCCACCGCAAAGGCGAAACGGGCGGGGAAAGCGAACATTACTTTCTGGCTGGAAACACGCTCACGTGGCCGGTCATCGGCTTGGCGATGTTCGCCGCGAATATTTCCACGGTCCACTTGGTGAGCTTGGCGGAGGCGGCCTACAAATATGGACTCGTCTTTGGAAATTTCGAGTGGATGGCCGGATGCACCCTCATCATGCTCTCGCTGTTCTTTGCGCCGCTCTACCTGCGTTCGCGCGTGGCCACACTTCCGGATTTCCTCGAGCGCCGCTTCAATCGCGGCTGCCGCGATGTACTCTCGGTGGTGTCACTCTTTTCAGCGATCGTGCTCCACATGGGGGTGGCGCTTTACACAGCCGCATGGGTGCTGAGGGGCATCCTCGGCTTGCAGCCCGGGGCAACCATTTTGGGGATAGATGCCCTGCTGCTTTTCATCACAATTCTTGGTCTGCTCACAGGCGCCTACACCATGTATGGCGGTTTGTTGGCCGTGGTTTGGACCGAGAGCGTGCAAACCGTTCTCCTCCTCCTTGGAGCCTTGGTGATTACTGTTGTCGCCTACATTGAGGTGGGCGGTTGGCATGAAATGGCTCGCACGCTGGCGACAAATCCGCATCCGCTCTCCAATGTCCCCGGCAGTGGCGTGGACTGGGGAACGGGGAATTTCCTCAACATGGTGCGCGATTCGAGCGACCCGTCAAAACTGGCCTGGTATTCGATCCTGCTCGGCTACCCTGTCATCGGCCTCTGGTATTGGTGTTGCGACCAGACGATCGTCCAGCGCGTTTTGGCGGCGAAGGATGAGAAACATGCCCGCCTGGGCCCACTTTTCTGCGCCTTCCTGAAAATTTGGCCCGTGTTCCTGTTTGTGCTTCCCGGCGTGATGTGTGTGGCGTTGGTGCAGAAGGGAGCATTTGGCGGTGCCGCTCCTCAAACAGCTGCGGACACCTTTTCCTTCCTCATCATGAACCTTCTTCCTGTGGGACTCAAAGGCTTGGTTGCCGCTGCGATGCTGGCTGCAGCGATGCAAACTTGCTCCGCCGCGCTGAATTCCACAGCCACGCTTGTCGCCTACGACATTTTCAAGCGCTACAAGCCGGACCTTTCCGGCCACTCGCTCGTCCGCATCGGCAAATGGACGACAGTTTTTGGAACATTTCTCGCAATTGCCTCGTCGCCGATCTTTGGCCACTACACCACGATTTTCGAGGGCATGAACAAGCTTATCACTTCTGTGGCGCCGCCAATCACGGCAGTCTTCGTGGTCGGCGTCTTCTGGTCCCGCCCTGGCGGCAAGGCGGCGTTCATCACGCTCGTCACCGGGATGATTATCGGGGCTGCGATCCTCTTCCTTGATTGGACTGGTATCTATAGCGGCGACTACATGCTCATGGCTTTTCTATTGTGTGTGCTCTGCATCGCCATCATGGCCGCCTGCGCTTACATTTTCCCTGAACCGCTCAAGGAGGAGTCCAAGCCGCTGATTTGGGCAAAATGGTCCGAACCGATCCGCCAGCGCTGCGGATCCGGCTTCTCCGACTATCGCTTGATGTCGGGCCTCGTGTTCGTTATTTTCGTGGTTCTTTACATCGTCTTCCGCTGAAAATCGAATTGGCGGCGGAACTGCGAAAACAGACGGCGATGTCGATGTCGATGGGGTGGATTGCCAAAGAACTCAATGCTGGCGCGCCGAATCGTGTTTGAAACGCTATGAGGAGGTTGCAGGGCAGAGGTGAAGTTGGAAAAAGAGAATCTTATCTCAATAGGCCGGGCTGTGGGCACTGCTTGCGAACCGTTTAGCGTACGACACGTCCTGAGGCGCTTCCGCCCATGAGCGATTCCACCTCGGCCCGAGAGCTGAAGTTGAGATCGCCCTCGATCGAATGCGCAAGGCACGAGGCCGCAACCGCAAATCGAATGGCCAGTTCCTGACTTTCGAGACCGGAAGTGGTCAGTGCGAAAACCAGGCCCGCGCCGAAGCTGTCGCCACCACCTACGCGGTCCACAATGTTCCGGATTTCGTAGGGTGCGTACACGCCATCCTTGAGTGGGGCAAAGTGCGCCGCGCCTGTGAAGGCCTCGTAGAGCATGGCACCCCAATTGTTGTGCGAGGCAGAAAGACTCTCCCGGAGTGTGATGGCGACGTTCGAAACATTCGGGAATTGGCGCACGATTTCCCTCGCCACCTCAGGGTAGCGGTCAATCGCGAGGTGGCCACTATGGATGTCGCTCCCCTCGGCCTCGATGCCCAAAACATCCGAGGCGTCCTCTTCGTTGGCAATCACCACATCCACATAGGGCAGAATCTCGCGCATGCAACGGCCTGCCAGCGCGGTCGAGGACGTGCCCTCCTCCCAGCGCCAGAGTTTTTTCCGGAAGTTGAGATCGCACGAAACGGTCAGCCCCGCCGCTTTCGCCGCCTTCACTGCAGCGAGGGTTGATTCAAACGACAGACGCGACAAAGCGGGCGTGATGCCGGTGGTGTGCAGCCAACTGGCTCCAGCGAAGGCCTCCGTCCAATCGTAGGTCTCCGGGCCGGACATCGCGATGCTGCTGTGGTCACGGTCGTAAACCACCTGGCTGGGGCGTTGATTGGCGCCTTTTTCGAGAAAATAAAGCCCAAGACGACCGCGATCGGTCCGGACGATGCGGGTCGTGTCCACTCCAAGCCCCGAGAGGGTTCTCACACAGCCGTCGCCGAGCACATTGCGGGGGAGGGCCGTCACAAAGCGCGCCCTTCCGCCGAGCATGGCAATCGAGGCCGCGACATTTGCTTCCGCGCCGGCAAAAGTGATTTCCAGAGTCCCGGGCATTGCTTGAGCGAATCGTAGATGGCCGGGCGTATTCATGCGCCCCATGATTTCTCCGAAGGTGACGATGGTGGGTTGTGGTTTCATGATGATGGTGTTAGAGGGTGAGTTTTTCTGCCGCCTGGCGTGCGTTCGCAGTGATGGTTTCCCAGTCGCGTTTGCGGATCAGGTCGCGTGGGGCTATCCAAGAACCTCCCACCGCTGGCACATTGTCGAGGGCCAGATAGCGGGTGAAGTTTTCCACATCGAGGCCGCCCAGCGGTATGTATTCCAGGCCCAAGTGGGCGTAGGGCGCAGCAATCGATTTCAGGTAGGAGATGCCGCCGGAGGGCTCCGCTGGGAAAAACTTCAAGAGGCGGCAGCCCAAAGCCACGGCGCTCTCGATGTCAGAAGGCGTGGCAATTCCCGGAGCGAAGGGCAGACCGGCTGCGGCGGCCGCGCGGACGACATCCGGGTTGAGACCGGGGGAGACAGCAAACGCCGCTCCACCTTGGACCGCCTGACCGACCTGCTCGGGAGTGAGCACCGTGCCCAGCCCCACGATAACTTCGGGGCAATCCCGACGGATAGCGGCCAGCGATTCCAATGCCGTGGGCGTGCGGAGTGTGAGTTCGATGGTATCGATCCCGCCCGCGAGCAGCGCGCGAGCCAGCGGCACCGCATCGGTCGGTTCGTCAATAATAACGACCGCCACAATTTTGGCGGCACGGATGCGATCGGCGAGATTTTCAGGAAATAGGGTTTTCATGGATTGTATGGTGCTGACGCCGGAAAAATTAGCAGTTCGGGATTTGATAGATGCGCGCCGCGTTGCCGCCCCAGAAAGCGGCTTGTGCGGCGGCATCCAGATTTTCGGTTAGGTCGGCGCAAACGCGCGTCCACCCGGCATGGTTGGAGCGCAGCAGGGAGACCGGCCAATCGGAGCCGAACATCACGCGATGCGGACCGAATGCTTCATAAACCGTTTCAAAGTACGGGCGCAGCAATTCAAGGTCCCAGGTTTCTCCGTGCACTTCGGTGAGCATGCCAGAAACCTTGCAGTTGACATTTTCGCGCTTGGCCAACTCGCGGATGCCGGTTGCCCAATCGGTGTCGAAGTTTCCCGCAATGATGCGTGGCTTGGCGATGTGATCGACGACGAAGGGTTGGTTGGGATGCATGTCCACAAACTGGATTGTCTGCGGCAGGTGTTTCCAGAAAATCAGGAGATCGTAAGCGAGATTGTATTTTGCGAGGTTGCGGATGCCAGCGTTGAAGTCGGGGCGGAGGACAAAATCATCGTCCGGCTCGTCATGGACGACATGGCGCACACCGCGAAGTTTTGGATGCGCGGCGTAGCGCTCCAGAAATGGCTCGCCGGCATTTTCGCAGAGAGGGACCCAGCCGACCACGGCTTTGATGCGCGGATTGGCATCGGCGGTGGCTAACAAAAAGTCCGTCTCCGCGGTCATCTGCCTGGCTTGGACTGCGACGCTGCCGTCGATTCCGGATTCATCGAGTGCGGCGTGCAGGTCGGGAGCGAGGAAGTTGCGGCGGATCACATCGTGCGCTTCGGTCATCCAGACATAGTCGGTGTCGTTGATGGCCCAGAGGTGGTGGTGGCTGTCGATTTTCATAAATCAGTCTACTTTGCCCGAGGTTTTTTGATCATGGCGGCGAGGATAGGCAAGTTATTTGTCCAACTTCTCAACATCGGCGCCAAAATTCCATTGTTGGTTCATGACGGGGGCAAGAATGTTTCTCACTTCGGCGAGCAGCGAGGTGTCGTAAGGCTCGCCATACCAAGCGAGGTTGCGCTGCAGCGAGGTGCTGCGGGCGGTGCTGAACATCGTGGTGTGGAACGGACTTTGCTGGCAGGCGAACTGGAACGCGAGCTTGGCGATCGAACTGCCATGACTTTCGCAAAATGCGGCGGCCTCGGCGAAGAGGGCGCGTTCCCCGGCGTTGGCGGGATGCCAGTCGGCGATTTTACCGCCTGTTAGAAGACCACTCGCGAAAGGCGAGGCGTTGATCATGCCGACGTTTTTGGAGCGGCATGGCTCGACGAGTTCGAGCCCGCGGGTGTCGCTGAGGCAGTAATGATTGTGAGTCAGGATCGCATCGACTGGGGCTTCGGAGATGACGCGCTGCCAGAGGTCAAGCGGATAGGTGCCCGCGCCCACCGCACCAATGCGGCCCTCTTGCTTGAGGGCGACCAGTGTGGGAAAGCCTTCGGCAAAGGCGCTCGCGATTTGTGAACCGCCTTGATATTCGAAGTCGTGGAGATGGACGATGTCGAGGTAATCGACGCCGAGGCGCTGCATGCTTTCCTCAAGCCCGGTGCGGATTCTTGATGAGGAGAAGTCGAATTCGGCGGCGCCGAAGCTGCCGGGCGCGGTGTATTTGCCGGCCTTGGTAGAGAGGAAATAGCGGTCGCGTGAAATGCCTTTGAGCGCCTTGCCCAGCACGGTTTCCGCGAGGGTGCCGCCGTAAGCGGGGGCGACGTCGAAGTAGTTGATCCCTGCGTCAAGCGCGGCGTGGACAGCGCGGATGCCGTCGGCTTCGTCGATATCGCGGAACACACCGCCGAGCGCGGAGGCCCCGAAGCTGAGGCGGGAAACATTGAGTCCGGTTTTTCCAAGTTCGGCGTAGTCCATGGCGGGGCTCAGGCTGGGTTGGCGATCTGCATTTTCAGTACGTTCTCTCCGGACCCTGCTTCGACGATGGCTTCGGGGAGATTTTCAAATGGATGGATCTTGGTGATCAGTGGGCGGGGGTCGATGCGGCCGGAGACGACCATTTCGATGACGCGTTCGAAGACGTTGGCGAAGCGCCATGATCCGACATATTGGAGTTCGCGTGAGAGCAGGGCGTTGGCCGGGATGGCCGTTCCATCAGGCAGAGTGCCGACTTGCACGACAGTGGCTCCTGGTGCGCTGAGGCGGATCGCTTGGTCAAGCGCGGCCGCGACGCCTGCCGCTTCGAAGACCACCTCGAAGCCGCCGGGTGAGAGTTTGGCGGCATCGTCCGTCAGGGTTTTGCTTGTTGGATCGAGCGTGCCAGCCGCGCCATGCTTCTCCGCGAAATCGCGGGCGAAGGGCTTTATATCGGAAACGATCACCTTGCTGGCGCCGAAGGCCACGGCCACTAATAAAATCATCTGGCCGATGGTGCCTCCGCCGGTGATGAGCACGGATTTTCCGCCCACGCCGCCGCTGCGTTGGACCGCGTGCATGGCGACGCTCATCGGCTCCAGCAATGCTCCCCATGCGTATTCAAAGCCGTCCGGCAGCGGCCAGCAGTTCTGCGCGGGCGCGGTGATGTATTCGGCATAGCAGCCGTTGCACGGCGGTGTCACGCTGGCAGAGCCGCAATAGACCATCTTCGGGCAAAGATTGTAGCGGCCTTGGCGGCATTGTTGACAGCGACCGCAAGCGCGCGACGGATCGACGGCCACGCGGGTGCCGATGGCTGGGCTTTGGACGCCTTCGCCGTGGGCGACGATTTCACCGGCAAATTCGTGGCCGAGGATGAACGGCCGGGTGGGAACGAAGTTGCCGCATTTGCCGTGGGCGAAGTAGTGGAGATCGCTGCCGCAAATGCCGGCGGCGCGCACCGCCACCAGCACCTCGCCGGGGCCGGGAGCGGGGCGGTGGACTACTTCTTTGCGGATGTCCTTCGCGCCGTGGAGCACGAAGGCGGTCATGGTCGGGTTGTTGCTTGTCATTTTTTTATAAAAGTTAGTGAAGAAAGAACTAGAGCACGCACAGCAGCACAAGTGCGTAATAGATGGGTTATGAGGGAGTCAACTTACATATTGACATGTTTTGGCTCCCGCCGTTTCTGAAACCAACTATCGAAACCCTTTCGGTCGTGGACAACGGCAGCCAGAGCACAATCGCGTAGGATCCGTCCGTGTCCCCCTCGATGCCTTCCCGATAATCCATGCCATGCATTTTGGCCTACTCGTTGATTTTCACGCTGCCGGTGACTGGCTGCCCTTTTTTCAAGGGGCGTTCGGCGCGCTTCGTGAAGCTCTTCAGAAAGCGCTCGCTGCCTCCGTGGGAAAAGTTCGCGGCGAGGAGGTGGATGCCCGATGCGGATTTCCAGCAGCGGATGTGGGTTTTGCCTTCGCCTTCGATGGAGAAGATCGATCCGTTGCCGTCCGAGAGGCTGGCCTGCCGCACGGAATGCTTCGTGGAGCAGAAGTCGTTGTTGCCCGCCTGAAGGTTGTCCAACCTCCACGGGTGCTGGGGTTCTGTGCGCGGGCCGACGGATGTGGCTTCGAAGCCCTCCGAGGCCTTCACCGAACCTTTGAGGCGAGCGATGTGGTCCTCAGGGTAAAAATCCCATTTTCCAATGCGATCCCACGCGAGGATCTCGTGAGTGGCAGGCAGGGTGAAGACCAATCCAATCTGCCTCGGATTGATGTCCTGGAGCATGGTGAAGTCATAGTCGATGTGCAGATTTCCGTGCGAGAAACGGTAATGGAATGTGCCTTCTGCCTCCGTGTATTGGCCTTTGACGGTTACGACGAGGCCGTCCGGTTCGGAGGTCGCGGTGACGGACGCGCACTTCCAGTCCCGGCAGACCGGCGTGAAGGAATCCCAGACTTTTGTTTTTCCTTCCATCTGGTTTTCTCCGGCGGCATTCAGTTTCAAAACCATGAGCTGCGGTCCGGAGGCTGGCTGGGAGGCGGTTGACTCAAGGAGCCCCGTGCGTCGATTGATTTGCCACTCACGGTCGCCGGATTTGATGGTGTAAGCATCGGGCGTCTCCACCAGCTTGACGGGCGTCTTCTGGATGGCGGGCTTCTCGGGCTTGGGATCGCCTGGGAGTTGAAGTCGAAACTCGTCGGCGATAAAGCCGCGGGGGTCTTCAAACTTCAGACCCAATTCCGGCGGATTGGAGGGAATGGTTCCGACATCGAGAGTGAGGGTTCCATTTTTTCCGGCGGGAATGTCCGCAGTGGCGCTTCCGCTCCGCTCCCCAAGCTGCCAAGTGATGCCCACCTCTTTGAGATTCGTGAAGAGATAGCGGTTTTCCACCTCCAGAGTGATGGTCGATTTGTCGATCTTGGGATTGGCGGCATTCACGATTCTCACCGGGGAGAATGTTTTCTTCATATTCCAGAACTCCGGTTTTTTGCGGCGCCATCCATCGAGGACTCCCCAGCTTCCGTAGCCGACGGTCTGGTCGTTCTTGAGGTAAAAGGTGTCGTCGATTCCCGCCCAGATCGAAAATCCGAGGCTGCCCTTGGTTTTCCAGATGCCATCCCACAGCTCCAAAAGACACTCGCCCCAGAGATCGCGGAGAGCGGGGTCTGTGGCGAGTTCGAGGCGGTTGTAGGCGTTTAAGTGGACATCCTCGCCGAGGTAGAACGGTTGCGGCAGTCCCTCTGCCACAGTCTTCACGCTGCGCATTCCCCAGTAGTGCCCGTTTTGAAGCGGAATGAACTTCGGGTCGCCGATGCTGCCATTGTCGTTGAAGACCAGAGGACGCGTGGGATCCAAGCGGCGAAGCAGAGTGGAGGACTCGACAAAGTGTCGCCCCCACTTGGACTCGTTGGCGACCGACCACATCAGGATCGATGGGTGGTTGCGGAGTGCCACCACCATCTCGGCGGTCTGTTGCCAGATGAGCTCGGAGTGCCCATTGGCAGGAGCCCAGCAAAAGGGCGCCTCGCACTCGATGAACATGCCCAACTCGTCGGCCGCATCCATTAAAGCCTGGTCCGGCGGATAGTGGGCCGTGCGTACAAGGTTCACATTTCCCTCCCGGAACAACTCGAGGTCTTTGCGATGCCATCCGTCCGGCAGCGAGCGACCAGTGAGGGGATGGACCTCATGGCGGTTGACTCCGCGAAGTTTCACCGGAGCGCCATTCACGAAAAGCTCGTTGGCGCGGACCTCGATCTCCCGGAATCCGACGCGCTGCGTGATCTTTTGCAACATCCTGCCGCCGGCGGCGAGTTGGATGTCCAAACGATAGAGGTTTGGGTTTTCAGAATCCCACTTCCGAGGGGTGGTGATGGGTATGCTCACGGATGTCTTGGGTCCGCTGATTGCGATACTTGCCGGATCCATGGCAACGCGGGCACCGGAGGGGTCCACGAGGGAAAATTCGGCGGTCAGATTCTTGGGGAAATCCGGCGAGGCGCCCGCCACTTCAAATGCCACCTTCAGCGTGGCATTTTGATAATCCGCGTCAAAGTCAGTCTGGATCTGGAGCGAGGCGAGATGCACCTCGGGGAGCGCAAGGAGTTCGATCGAACGGGTAATGCCTCCCAGGGAATGTTTAGCGTATTTGGACGCGCTGGCCAGCTTGTCCGCGACGGTGTCGCTGAGGACGGAAAGGGCGATGGTATTCGAGGCGCCCATTTTGACGGCATCGGTGATATCGAACCCGAAGGGAGTGAATCCCCCAGCGTGCTTTCCGATGGACTTGCCATTCACCCAGACCTCGCAATCGCTGTTCACCGCGTTGCAGCGCAGCATGAAGCGCTTTCCCTTCCAGTCTTGGGGAATGTCAAACGATCGCCAGTAACCCGCCGAGGCATTCTGTGGAACATCGAATCCCTGCATGGCCCATTCGCCGGGCACTTGGATCGAGTGCCATGCGGGAGGCACAGCGATTTGGTTTTGAAATCCGTTCACCGGTGAGGGGCTGAAACTCCAATTTCCCGACAAGGGCAGGATGGGATCCAAGCATCCCTCGACCAGCAAAGGCCTGGGAGAAAGGCGAGGCACAGGCCTCTCCGGCACGGGGAGAATCGAAAGAGGCGTTGGTTTGGAGGATTGGATCAAAACATCGACCACCGAGGCGTTGGGGCCCTCGACTTTTTCAATCGTCAATACCAACTTGCCGTCTTTGATGGCTGCGGACGGAATGTTGAACGACCGCTCGAATGTCGCGCCTTTGGGGAGCGACAAGGCGGGCTCCAAAACCTCCTCGTCGGCCTTGATCTTCACAACCCGGTCCGCATCCGATTCAAACCGGATTCGCGCGGCATAGGCAGCATCCGGGATAAACCCCGAGTAGCCGAAGGCTACGGGATCGCCGAGTGTGGAGGGATGTTTGGCCTGACTGTGTGAGGCGGGATCTTTGTGGGGCGAGCCGAGCAGTAAGTGGGGCTGCCCGAGTTCCGGTTTGGTGCGGTCACTCGCCACCGTGTGTGGAGTTGGCGTGTCGGCTTGTAATGAAGTCATCGCGAGCACCCATGCCATCAAGCTGAAGAGAGATTTTATCGAATGCATAGGAATTTGAATAAAGTGAGCGGGGTCATACCGGGGTCAGTCCCTCATATCGACACCATTTGAAGCTTCAGCGATGCTCTCGATTCGGCGCGGCTGTTGAGATTGGAATACGCTGGGGCAGTTTACCATGTAATGAGCCGTGGGTGTCGTCAGGAGGCGACTTTTTAATACGAGATCGTTAAATGGTTGCGACAGATCAGCAGATGCGGCCGAGCTTGGCGTCGGGACCGTGGCCGATGGGATTCTCGCCGATCCAGCGCTCATCGACGGGTTCGTCGGAGCGTTGGTAGCGGGTATCGGTGGAGAGGCGAATGCGCTGCGTCGTGTTGTCGATGCTGCCGTGAATGGTGTCCATGCGGAAGGTCAGGAGGTCACCGGGCTGGAACTCCGAGGTGAGCCAGCGCCCGCCGAATTTCTGGCGGAGCGACACGGGGTTGTTAGTGAGTTGACCTCCATGCTTCCATCCGTCGTGAGCGGGAATGTTTGAGCAGTTCGTATCGACATCCGAGTTCAAATAATTGCGGATGCGGTCGGCTTGCAGGTGAGATTTTTCGAGGATCATGAGTCCACCGACTTCTAGGGGAACCTCGCCGTAGGGAATCCACGCCGTGTAGAGGCGGTGTGTGCCGCGGCCCATGTAAACGATGTCGCAATGGGGCGGGGTGCCGTGACCGCAGCCCATGGTGCGAAGCCAGATGTAGTCGAAGTGCCGGATGGTTCCACCGAGGAAGCCAGTGTAGAATTGATGCACCTCGGGACCGAAGACGACGCGGTCGATGGCGGGTTGGTTCTTCCAGGCTGTTGTGTTGAATTTGGGATGGACGCCTTCCTTCAAGATGCCATCAATGAGCGGTTGGCCTTCTTCAAAAATCCCATCCTTGTCGAGTGTCTCGACAAGAGCCTTGCGGGCTTCGAGGACGACCTCACGGGGGAAGAATCCTTTGATATAAAGGTAGCCATTTTCATCCATGCTCTGCTGAAGGGCGGCCGGATCGTTGCGGATGGCGGAGGAATCCTCCAGCCAGCCGAAGGAATGCTCATTCAACTCGAGTTCAT
>CAIWSO010000030.1 GCA_903915315.1 uncultured Spartobacteria bacterium
AAAGCCAGTAAACCCTATTGGGAAGAGCATTTTTATGATGGAGATTTTTTTGTTTTTGGCCGTGAATCTCGCGGATTACCGGAATCTCTTTTGCGAGACAACGACAAGCGCGTCCTCAAAATCCCTATGACCCCAGAAGCCCGCAGCCTTAATTTGGCGACTTCCGTTGGAATCGCTTTGTATGAGGGTCTGCGTCAGATTAGAACCTAATACCAAAAGCATTTTGCTTTTAGCGGAAGGTTTTGACTTGTAGCGGCGCGCTCTATGTACGCCGAAGTTGTTATCCGTCGGCGGTCGCAGACCGCCGCTACAGCGGGAGTCCAAAAGTATACAGCTTTTGTTATAAAACGGATTTTTGACAGCATGAGTGGTTTGAAGAGGATCAACAAAACACCCTGACGTGAACTCATATTCACAAAGACTAACGTGCAGCTCCGGATCGATAGCTCAGGGCGGAAAGAGAATTCGCTAAAGCGACACCAAAAAATCTGATCCTGATAATCCTGATAATCCTGTCAAATAATTCGACCAAGCATAAAAAAGCTCATTTTTGGGGGAATCGGCTTAAAAAACAGCTCTCCAGAATCGCCTGTGGGCGGTTTTTATTTCAAATGAGGGCCATGATAGCCCAACGCGGCATCGACCCGTCAGATGGTCTCTTGACGGGCTTTATTAAGGTATCGTTTTTAACATTCCCTTGGATCGCGGAAATGAGCCGACTGATATAGAAAGCCGCTTTGTTTGAGTTTTTAGGCGACAGGCACTGTGGGTCCATCCCGTGTGCGCTGGCGTGCTCCTTTCTTCCGATGGGTAGAGCGCAAGCAAGTAGCCTAGTCACAAAACGGCCGAGTCGGCCACGCCCACTTCTTTTGTGTTTCGAAGCCCCATTCCGAAGAGGCAATCTCATAACTCAAAGCCAACGGGCGAGGGGACACGTTTGTTCCACGTGGAACAAACGCACATTCACGCAGCCCTTTTTAGCACCTCACGCCAAACGACCGCAGCAGGATTTGAATTTTTTCCCGCTCCCGCAAGGGCAGGGGTCATTGCGACCTGCTTTAGGCAACTCCCGTTTGAGTGGGAGTTCCAAACGCGGCGCCGGTTGGGATTGTTCTGGGTGAGGGGAGCCTGATTCGGGATTCAAAAGAGACTCCGGACGCGAAAGCATCTGAGGCATGGAGGAGAGCATATGCTCGAACGCTTGGAGATTCGTTGTGCTACGAAAAAGGTTAGTGAGGACCTCGCCTTTAATGGTATCCATGAGGTCAACAAACATGACGTAGGCGTCATTTTTGTATTCAACAAGCGGATCTTTTTGGCCGAAAGAACGAAGATACACCGCCTCCCGGAGGCCATCCATCGCATAGAGGTGCTCCTGCCAAAGGCGATCAACGGCATTGAGAATGATATACCGCTCAAGACCACGGACGGCATCTTGGTGTTCCAAAGCGACCTTGCGTTGATAGGAGTCGCAAATTGTGTCCACAAGGAACTGCCCGTTTTCCTCAACCGTACGCGACCCGAAAGCCGCTCTCTCGCTACTCAAGCCAAGCGGGAATGTGGCGTTGATCCACTGCAAGAGTCCATCGACATCCGGTTCGTTTCCCTCCGACTCCTCCAAAAACTGCGCTGTTTTTTTCGGAACAACCTCATTGATGACTTCGATAATGAGATCTCTCGGATTCTCGGAATCCATGACTTCGTTGCGGTAACCGTAGACGACTTCGCGCTGCTGGTTCATGACGTCATCAAATTCCAGCGTGCGTTTGCGCATCAGGTAATTGCGTTGCTCAACACGCTTTTGGGCTGTTTCCACACTACGATTCAGCCAAGGATGCTCCAACTCTTCGCCCTCTTTGAGGCCGAAGGTTTCCATGATTTTCGTCATTCGATCACTGGCCCCAAAGTTGCGCATGAGGTCATCCTCGAAGCTGACGTAAAAGCGGGAGCGTCCGGGATCACCTTGGCGGGCACAACGCCCACGGAGCTGGCGGTCAATGCGGCGGGATTCATGGCGTTCCGTGGCAATGACGAAGAGGCCGCCCAGTTCAGCCACACCCTCGCCGAGCTTGATATCCGTTCCACGACCGGCCATGTTGGTGGAAATGGTCACTGCTCCACGGAGACCGGCGCGGGAGACAATCTCTGCCTCCTGCATGTGGAATTTGGCATTGAGAACGGAGTGGGGGATCTTCTGCAGTTTGAGCATACGGCTCATGAGTTCACTAGCCTCGACGCTGGCTGTTCCCACAAGAACAGGCTGCCCCCGACCATGGGCTTCTTTGATAGCCTCTACGGCTGCATTGTATTTTTCGCGGCGTGTTTTGTAAATGCGATCGTTCTCATCCAAGCGCTTAATTGGACGGTTGGTTGGTATCACGTTGACATCCAAGCGGTAAATGTCATGAAACTCATTAACTTCTGTTTCAGCCGTCCCTGTCATGCCAGCGAGTTTTTGATACAAGCGGAAATAGTTTTGGATCGTGATCGTCGCGAGGGTTTGCGTTTCTCGATCGATTTGAACCCCTTCTTTGGCCTCTACAGCTTGGTGAAGTCCATCACTCCAACGACGGCCTGGCATCTTGCGACCGGTGAAGGTATCGACGATCATCACCTTGTTTTCCTCGACCACATACTCCACGTCTTTCTCATAAAGACAATAGGCCTTAAGGAGTTGTGTGATATTATGAATGCGTTCGGATTGGGCGTCGCAATGTTGCTGGCAGGCCGCTTTTTTGGCGATTTTCTCAGCTGAGGTTAGAGAGCTATCATTTTCTATGTCAGCATATTCCGTAAGAAGATCGGGCAATACGAAGGCGTTAACGTCATCCGGATTGAGGTAGGTGCGCCCCATTTCCGTGAGATCGGCTTCGTGCTGACGCTCTTCGATGGTAAAGTAGAGTTCCTCCTTGAGGGCGACGAGAGCCGCCTTGCCATCGGTGTCTTTGTAGAACTCAAGTTCCGCCTTGTCCATCGCCTTTCGCATCTCGGTGTCCTCAAGCAAGCGCAGGAGGGCTTTGTTGCGGGGTTGTCCAAATTTGAGTTTAAAAAGCGTGCGCCCCGCTTCCGTGGACTTGCCTGCATCCACAAGCTCTCGGGCCTCTGTGGCCAAACGGTTGCAAAGCATATTCTGCTTACGCACGAGTTGCTCGATGAGAGGCTTGAAGCGGTCGTATTGGTGGGTGGATACCGTCGCGGGCCCACTAATGATGAGAGGCGTGCGCGCCTCGTCGATGAGGATGGAATCCACTTCATCCACGATGGCGAAATAGTGTCCGCGTTGGACCTGTTGCTCTCGGCTGCTGGCCATGCCGTTGTCACGAAGGTAATCGAAACCGAACTCACTATTTGTTCCGTAGGTGATATCGCACTGGTATTGGGTGCGGCGAAATTCGGGATGCTGGTCGTTTTCAATGATCCCAACCGAGAGGCCGAGAAATTGGTAGAGATGTCCCATCCACTCCGCGTCGCGACGGGCGAGGTAATCGTTGACCGTGACCACGTGAACCCCGCGACCGGTGAGGGCATTGAGATAAACGGCCAAGGTGCCAACAAGCGTCTTTCCTTCGCCAGTGGCCATCTCCGCAATGTGTCCACGATGGAGGACCATACCGCCAATCAACTGCACGTCGAAGTGGATCATGTTCCACGGGAGAGGGTGATCGCAGACGATGAGCTCGCGCCCATTCAATCGACGTGCTCCATTTTTCACCACAGCGAAAGCTTCTGGCAGAATGGCGTCCAGCTCGGCAGCCAGCACATCAGGATCCTCAATCTTCGATAAGCGGTCTTTCCATTCAAGGGTCTTCGCCCGCAGAGCTTCATCGGACAAGGATTGGAGGCCCACCTCGATTTCGTTGATTTGTTTTACGATCGGCAACATTCTGCGCAACTCGCGCTGATTTTTTGAGCCGATGATTTTCTTAAGGATCCAATTAAACATGATGGAAAAGCGAAGGTGTCATCAAAGGCGGAAACTGGAAAAAGTAAAACCGGAAATCACCATTTGATCTGGGGTGAAGTCAGGAGATGACTGCGTGGGCGGGGTCTTTCGCATTATCAACGTGTCTGTTGACCGCATTACCGAAACAACAAACAAACCCGCTGAAGCGCTTATAATCAAGCCATGCGGGTGGTGGCATTCTTTTACTCTGACTGTCGCTTCCTCTTTGTTGGGAATTTTTATCTTGTTACACCCAATCTCTGGCAGATCTCGCGCGTGGCGGTGGACTGGTTAAGCGTGTAGAGATGAATGCCCGAGACACTGTTGTCGAGAAGGTCGGCGCATTGCTCGGTGGCGTAGTGAAGACCGATCTGGCGAACGGCTTCAGGTGAGTCTCCTGCACGTTGCAGGGCTTTGAGCAAGCGGGCCGGGTAGCGCGCGCCACCTGCGAGTTCCGCCATACGCTTCATAGAAGAGAGACTGGTCACCGGCATAATCCCAGCCACGATGGGTATATGGATGCCCGCCAGATCGCAGCGTTCACGAAAATCGTAGAAATCTCGGTTTTCGAAAAAGAGTTGGGTGCAAATGTAATCGGCGCCGGCATCCACCTTCGCCTTCAGATAGTCCATTTCCAACAG
>CAIWSO010000031.1 GCA_903915315.1 uncultured Spartobacteria bacterium
AACCACGAATAAGACGAATTTCCACGAATGGGGAGCGGCTTCGCCGGAGAATTTCATTGTCGGTTTTATTTGCATGATGCAGGTCTGGCATTAATTGTTGACACAGAGGCCCCCAATGATCATTCCTCTGTATTGAAAAACCCCAACGCAGAAATCGCGGTCGGGAGTGATGCGGACATCGTGGTTTTCGATCCCCAATCCACCAGCACCATTTCGGTAAAAACCCATCACATGGCGACAGATTATTCGGCGTTCGAGGGACGAGAGGTTTCGGGAAAAATACGGGACGTGACCGTTCGGGGACGATTTGTGGTTCGTTCTGGCGCTTTAGTCGTGGGCGAGGGGGGCGGTCGCTATCTCGCTCGTTCCTGCACCCATTAGTCTGGGGCGGTTGAAACTCCCCGCCACCACTTTGCCTGCGAGCACAACGAAGAAAATCAATCCTGTGCATGCCGCCATCATTCCTGCCGAACTCAGCGCACCAATTTCGGTGTGACCCGTGAGTCCCGCCAGTATTGCAGGAGCAACGGAAATCGCCGCGATGTGGCCCCCAATGGCACTTACCGCCGCGAGCAAGAGACTGATTCCCAAAACGCCACCGACCCGATGGCTCAGTAGCAACGCTGTGGCTCCAGGCACGATGAGCATGGCGATCACCAAAATGCTGCCTACACTTTCAAAAGCCACAACGGTTGTGATGGCCGTACTGATAGTGAGTCCATACTGGAGTACACCTGAGGGAATTCCGACCGTTTCCGCAAAGCGGGGATCAAATGCTGCCAATCGCAGTTCTTTATAAAAAATCAAAGTCATCCCGAGGTTGAGAACGAGGATTCCCGCAGAGAGCCAAACGACTTGGGGAACAACACCTCCGTCAATCACGGCCAATTCGATCGCTCCATACAAAACACAAGAGGGATCCAAGTCCACGTGATCCGCCGCCACGCGGATGAGAACCAAGCCGAGCGCGAACAAACTACAAAAGACAACGCCCAGTGCCGCTCCGGTATCTACCTTGCCATGACGATGAATGATGTTGCTTAACAGACCGGTGAACAAGCCGGCGCAAGCAGCTCCAATGAGCATCGGGAGTGGGTCTTTTGTCCCTGAAAAAAGAAACGCGATGGCGATGCCTGGGAGAACAGCGTGACTGATCGCGTCCCCCAGCATGCTCTGTTTGTTGAGTTGCAAGAAGGTGCCGGGAATCGCGCACGCCATTGAAATAAGGGCGCCGGTGATGACGATCCACGTGTCGATCTCCGTCCAGTTCATAATTTCCGTTTCTCCGGATCGAGTGGAACAAAGCGCCGGGGGCCTTCCATGGCGAGGAGGACTTCCAATTCATCGACCAACCGCGGATCGAGCACGTGTTCGATCATGTCTGCGTCGCGATCCACGCGCCCCGGAGCGACATCGGCATGGTTGAGGAGGTAGAGTTCCCATAAGCGATGATTTCGGACCAGACGTCGCGAATCGATCTGGCCGAGGCTGGTCAACTGAACCTTCAAGCCATCGGGAGTGATGGTTAGAAGTTCGGCATTGGCGAGGCGATGGATCTCGCGGAGGACTTCTTTTTTTTGCCAAGGTCTTTTGTTGAGAATGGCCTTCAATTCGACCAAGGGGCTCTGGTTTTCAGCGCATTCATAAACCGCTCGAAGCATGTGTTCTGAGCGTAAGCGCGATGCTGCTCTGCGTTCGGCGAGGAGTTGGATGATCACGCCACGCCGCGTTCCAAAGAGAAACCCGAACGCGAATATGGTCGCGGCAACTAGGACGATGATCGCGCCTGCCGGCATTTTAGGAAGAACAGAGCTCACCACGACGCCCACGATGGCGCTATCCGCTCCGATGATGGTTGCCAGAAAGGCGACAACGCGGAGGTTGTCGCTCCAAAATCGTGCAGCCACAGGGGGGATCACCAGCAAGGCGACAACGAGTAGTATCCCCACGCTTTGAAGACCGATAACCGTTACCAATACAATCAAGGACATCAAAAAGAGATCCAGCGTCCGGACCGGCCAGCCGGTTGTGGAAGCGAACGCTTCATCAAAACACAGAAGGCTGAATTCCTTGAAAAAAGCCACACAAGCGACCACAACAAAGAGCGAGGCTGCAAAGATAAATCCGGCATCCTGCGTGGTCATAGAAGCCGTATTGCCATAAATGAATCCCTCGATTCCCGCCGCTTGCCCGCCGGGAAGTTGCTGGATCGCACTCAAGAGCGCCACGCCTGTTCCAAAAAAAACGCTCAGCACGATGGCCAGGGCGGCATCATCTTTGATTCGGCTGAATTTGCGTATGCCAAGCACGGTGAGCATGCCTGCAATGCCGGATATCGCTGCGCCGATGGAAAGCCAAAGAAATGACCGCGCATTAGCCCCAATGGTGATGGCAAGCAGGAATGCTCCAGCGATTCCGGGAAGGGTTGCATGTCCCAGCGTGTCGCCAAGGAGTGAGCGCTTGCGTAGTAGCAGAAAAGTCCCGACCAACCCAGCTGCTGCACCGAAAACGCAACTCCCGGCAAGTACGACTCTCGTATTGTGATCCTGCAACAGGATCACTCTCCAGAGAGTTTCAATCGTCGTGGCTGGCATCGGGTTTGATCAATTAGAATTTCTTCAATGCGTTCGGCACCGAGAGGTCTGTGACGGCTTCATCGAGCAAGGGGAGTCGCGCCCCATAGGTTTTGCGAAGATTTTCGGTGGTGAGAACCTCGCTCACGCTTCCCTGAGCGACGACGCGCATATTCAAAAGAACAGCATCATCGAAATACTCGGAAACGGTTTGCAAATCGTGATGCACGCAAACGACCGTGCGGCCCTGCTCCTTCAAGCGATTCAAGACGCTGAGGATCGCTTGCTCGGTGGCGGCATCCACGCTGGCAAACGGCTCATCCATCAAATAGAGATCGGCTTTTTGGGCCAGAGCTCTCGCGAGAAAGACCCGCTGCTGCTGTCCCCCTGAGAGTTGGTTGATCTGGCGGCGCGAAAAATCTGCTAAGCCGACGTCAGCGAGAGCTTCCTCCGCAAGACGGCGATGACTCGATCTCACCGGCAAACACCACCCAATGCGGCGATAAAGTCCCATCGTCACCACATCACGGGCGGTCACTGGGAAATCCCAGTCCACACTCTCACGTTGGGGCACGTAAGCGACACGGTTGCGGTTGCGTTTTAAAGTGTCTCCGAAAAACAAGACCTCGCCGGATGTGGTGGGGATGAGACCCAGCGCCGCTTTGAGGAGCGTGCTCTTGCCGGCCCCGTTAGGTCCTGCGATAGCCGTGATCTTGCCGGGATTGATCCCGACATCGGCATCCCAGAGTACCAGTTTCCTGTGGTAGGCCACATTCAAGGATCGGATTTGAAGGGGGAGGGGGCTCATGGATGGGCTTCTTCTTTGCTCGGAATCCGGCCACCAAGAGCTTGCGTGATGGTGGTCACGTTATGTTCGATCATCCCGATATAGGTGCCTTCGGGGGTGCCTGCCTTGCCCATAGAATCCGCAAAGAGCATTCCACCCAGTTTGACTTTGAATCCGCGCGAGGCGGTCCCCTCCATGACGGCTCGGATGTTTTTCTCCGAGAGTGTGGATTCAACAAATACGGCAGGAATTCGATGGGTCACTATAGCATCAACAAGTCGATTGATGTCCGCAACGCCCGCTTCCGAAGAGGAACTCAGGCCTTGAATGCTCATCACGGTCAATCCCGTGGCTTTGGCGAAGTATTGGAACGCATCGTGGGCGGTGATGAGGACACGCTGGTCATCGGGAATCGTTGCGATCAACGAACGCAATGTTGTTTCCAGAGACTGAAGTTGAGTCGCATAGCGGGTCGCATTTGCCGCATAGATCGCAGCGCCTTCTGGATCTTTTTTACCAAGGGAGTCGGAAACCGTTTTGGTGCAGGAGGCCCACAAAGCAGGATTCATCCACACATGAGGATCCACCACCGCGCCTTCTTTCAGCAAGAGCGCCTCTGGGATCTCGCTCGTGACGGGAGTAATGCTTTTGCCCTTCGAGCTCAGCTTTTCAAAGGTTTCCTCCATCCGCCCCTCCAAATGCAGTCCACTATAAAAAACCAGATCCGCTTTGAGGATTCGAGCCACATCGTCTCGCGTGGGCTTGAAAAGATGAGGGTCTACCCCCTCGATCATCAATGTCGTCACCTTCACACGGTCTCCCCCGACTTGACGCACTAGATCACCCACCATCCCCGTCGTGCACACCACATCCATTTGACCCCAGAGAAATCCCGAAATCCCTAGCAAGAAAACCCCAGCTAGCATGAAATGTTTCATCTGGTTAAGAATATTAGCCTTGGCTAATATATTTGCAAACTAAATCTCTACAAGTGACTTGATGCGGTTTTTTTGAAATGCTTAAGGGGCGTATTGCCGCCAGAAAAAAATCGCGGAGAGTGCAAATCCGATCACAATGATCATGGAGCGAACCCGATCCGGTGAGATCCGCGTGCTGAAAACCGCCCCTGAGTAGTAGCCTGCACCGGCTCCGAGTGTCATGATCAAGGCTTCGGGCCAGACGACGATACCGGACCAAACAAAATAGGATGCCGCCACGAGATTGATCGAAGCTCCGAGCACAGTCTTGATTGTGTTCATCTCAAGAATGTTGGTTTTTCCAATCAACCCGAGTGTCGCCAAGGTAAGAATGCCGATCCCTGCACCAAAATACCCTCCATAAATAGCAACTCCAAATTGCAATAGGCAGGCTGCAACGATGTGCGCCGATCGCACCTTCGACTCGCTGCCGTCGAGACCCACCAACCGCCGAACGGCATTGCTGGATAGAAAAAGCACTGTGGCAAAAAGGATCAGGAACGGCACTAGGTGTGAGAATGCTTTTTCGCTGGTATGGGTGAGCAGCCAGGCGCCAAGGATTCCCCCAGCCATGCTCAATGGAGCAAAGATTTTTAACCAGGGCCTAACGACAGGGAGGTTGGCTCGGTAGCCGTAGAGACTGCCTCCGATCCCCACAAGCAGGGCTACCGTGCTGGTCGCGTTCGCTTGGATGGCAGGCATTCCAAAGGCGATGAGAAGCGGAAAGGTAATGATCGTTCCGCCGCCCGCGATAGAGTTCATGGCCCCAGCGAAGTAGGCGCCGACGACGAGTGCTAGGATTTCCGGTATCGATGGCATGGTCGACTAGTCACGGGAGCAGTAGAGCTCATTCCGTGAGTTCCTAAAAGAAAACCAGAGACGACGCCCAACTCGGATGGCATGAAAAAGTCCAAAGCGGATTTTCTCGGATGCCCCGTTTTGTTTACTTGGCAAAGCTGATGCGATCATCGGCCTCGAGGTAATCGAAAAGTGTGCTCGTGGCAGGATCGATGGAGGCCTCGGCGCAAACTCCAACGAACCATTCTTTCATATCGGGATTGTCGAACGGGCGGGCGGCCTCGACTCCATCGGACCAAGCCTGTACTTCTTCCGGCGACTTGGAGAGGCCGTTTTTATCTAACCAAGATGCGATTTCTGCGTCACTGGCTCCAGATGCGATGACCTTCTTCACATCCGCACCAGTGATCCCCTTAAAAGTGAAAAGATAATTGTCCAACGGGCAATCGTAGTGGTATTCGCCCCCCTTTCCTGCGAGTTCGGAGCGACCTTTGTCGGCAAGGCGAGCGAGGAGGGCATAGCCACCTGTGCGAATGCGTGGGCTGGCGGGAGCTTCTTTGGAGAGGTCTTTTGAGGTCATACTTGGTGATGTGAGTGGGTTGGCGTGTCGAATTGCAGGTGTGCATCCAACGTCCTCGGGCAAGCCTCTGTAAAGGCATTAATGGGAATCCGACAAAATCCCATCCCTCGTAATTTGGCAAAAGGAGCCGTTCGCGCTGCTCACGGGTTCAATGGGTTGTTTCCCTACTGCCAATCAAAAGATTGGAGATTTTATTCCTCTCGGATAGAATTTCGAAAGTATGGAAGCCGCCGCATGATAAAAAAACGATCACGGGTTAAGCGCTTTGCTCGTTTTGTTCTCAGGGGAGGCAAGCGACGAGTGGGGGCAGCGGGACTTTTGAAAAAAAAGCCCCAGCTTGTGGTTTTCGATTTTGACGGCACCCTCGCGGATACCTTCCAAGCTGGGGTTGAGATTCTTAACATCCTCGCTGAAGAGTTCGGATTTCAAAAGTTGCCCCCCGAGGATTTGGCTCATGCTCGCGATCTTTCTACCCGAGGGCTGATGAGGCAACTCGGCATTCCGCGTATGAAGCTGCATCGCATTTCGAAACGGGGAACCGAAGAAATGTCGAAGCGCATGACGGATATCCAACCCTTTCACGATCTTCTCGTGATCGTGCGCCAACTCCATGCCGCAGGATTTCGACTCGGTATTCTAACCTCGAATTCCGAACCCAACGTTACCGCATTTCTTCAGCAATATGATCTCCAACTTTTTGATTTTATAAAAAGTTCATCGAAGCTTTTGGGAAAAGGCAGCGTGATCCGAAAGATGCTCAAGGAATTCCAACTCAAACCATCCGACGTCCTTTTTGTGGGTGATGAGATGAGAGACGTTGAAGCCGCACAGGAAACTGGCATCCACATGGCTGCCGTCACATGGGGGTATAATAGCCATGCCTCGATCCAGGCCTTGGCGCCAGATTACATTGTCGAATCTCCGGCGCAGATCATCTCTCTTTTGGCTCCCCATTGGCATCCCTCAGACCTCGCCACGGAATGATCGCCTTTCTTTCGGCTATCGCGGGCACGTTTTCCCTCGGTTTTTTTTATTTCGTGGGCGCGATTCCTGGTGGCATGGCGGCGGGCCTCAGTATCCCGTTGGCTTCCTTGGTCGCCTGGTGCGGGTATGCCGCCGGAGCTGGAGTGATGCTTCTTCTTGGTGCGCCCGCGCGGGATTGGATCGCGAGAAAGTTGCGCATTCCCCTTGTGAGAGACCCTCAGAAGTGGATATGGCGCGCGTGGGATAAGTTTGGGTTGGTTGGTCTGGGATTGGTCGCTCCCATCACGATTGGCCCACAGGCCGGTTGCCTCCTTGCTCTGGCGGTGGGAGAAAAGCGTTGGGCGGCCTTTCTAAGCCTGTCACTTGGTGTCATCCCTTGGTGCATTGGTTTCGCTGTGATTTTTTCGATGGGGTTCAAACTTGCCGTTTGATTATGTGCGCCATTTTGCGAAACGGAACCCGCACGCTTAAGCCAGGAACTCCCATAGCCACATCCGGTGCCAATGGTCTGGTGAAGGCGGTCTGGGCAGGATTTGCGCGCTCTGAGATTCTGAGTTGGTGGAAACGCCAAGGCGGCGAGGAGGTCGATGTTCCCGCGACGGAATTCGCCGAGCGGTCGGATGTCACTGGCAAGCTCCAGTGGGATTGGGTGCCGTCTGATTGTGTGGTGGCGGCGCTTCTCGACCACCGCACGGCAACGCCACTCCTCAAAATCCTCACGCGGGCATCGACCGATGCCGAACTTCATAAATACGAACACCCCCGCATGCCGCTTTTACTTTCGCGGCGCTTTGCTGTTTTGCCACTTGAGGAACCCGAGCCAGATCTTTTTTTCTAGAATCTGCCCCTTCAAGCCTAGGAACCAGACAGGGAACTCATTTGCAAAATCGGGGTGCTGTAATTTTGCCAGATCAGATCAAGGTCGCCCTCATCGGTGAGCGCAAGAACGCGGCAGATCGGGCAGAGTTTTTTCGACTGATTCAAGTGTTTTTTGGCCTCGGCGATATTGCCGAGTTGGCACTCGCAGCAGGCGAGTTGGAAGAGGAGCAAGGCTTCGTTGGGAAATCGCTTGGTTGCCGCTAGTAGAGTCGCACGGGCGCTTTCCACGGAATCCAAGTGGTAACGTGCAAACGCGCAATCAAGCCACCTTTTTACATTCTGCTTATCCGTTTGGCAGAGAAGTTGTGCTGTCTTTTCCATGCGTTCCCATTCTCCCGTCTCGCGGAAGATCTCCACATAGACGGAGAGGCTCTCATTGCTCATCTGCTCGTTCTCAGGAAGGGATTCCAATTCCCGCAAAGCGTCCTCCACCAACCCGATTTCAAGGTATCCCTGTGCCGCGCGGATTTTCATTTGGTTCTGGGGGTCGTTCATGTTTTTTTCGGAATTTATGCGTTTCTTTCGGGCAAACTGGGGTTGCCCCCACAGTTATTTTATCGACGCATCTGTGCCGGACTTGAGTTCAAAAAAACTGAAATGTCGCCTTCGGGAACGGTCGCTTACGGAAGCAAAGCACGCGGTTCCTACCCCTTTATAGAAATCATGATAAGACAAAACCCTCGAACGCTCCACGCGATTGTGCGCCACCAATTCGTGACGACAAGGCGATCATGGGCGCGTGCGTCAAAGCCGTCAGCTAGTTTGTCGTGCAAAGGGATTTGAACTCGCCACGTGGATAGCCAAATGAGGCCCAGTGGCACAAGGCTTCCAAGAAACCAAGGATCACGGGAATCTGAGAATACCAGCAGTCCTGCGGCAGTGATGATTTCCGTGAGCATCAGTGGGGCCACCACCCAAGTGATCTGCTTGGTATAGCGTTTGTGATAGGCTTGAAAGACTTCGCGCCCGACTTGCGCGAACAGAGGGTAATGGGCCAACTGAATAGTCCAGATCAAACCAACAAGCGCCCATGTTGTGGCATTGTGAATCGTGGATAGCAAAGCCATGGTGCTCGGTGCTATTGAAATCCTTTGGCCAAGCCTATCACGAGCTGATTCTCAGTTTGGCATGAAGAGATATTCGCTGCGGAAAAAGAAATGGCCGTGCTCATTCCTCGTCGATTGGGCCTTTCAAATGCTGTTCGAGTAGTTTGCGATGTTTCGTGATCCTGCCGCCAACGCGCTTGCGCCAAAGACGAAAACTGGAGGGCTTCAACTCACGCGCCATCACGTCGATAACCTGTTTTTCAGTGAATCCAGTCCGCTCTTCTATCTGCTCAAACGTGGTGCGATCCTCCCACGCATAGCGAATAATCCGGGAAATCTGTTCGGGAGATGCAGTCGATTTCATGATAGTTGAAGCACTTGAGGATCGTGCCCACCTTGTGCCAAAAAGGAAAGATTCCAACTGCGGGAAGTTCGTTGGATCTTGAGCTATCTGGGGGGCGGGGACAGTTGAACACCTTGGTATTCAAAATGCCCTTCATCAGAACCGCTTTTTGCGATCAATCCTTAGGCCCTTCCAGTCCGAAATCGTCGATGCTGTGGAAAACTTGGGCGCAATTTTGTGTCCTGCGGATGGGCGACTATTCGAGTTTGGCAGACGCCTTATTCCAGTTCAGCCACTCGCACTCTTTTGCTATCGCGAGTTTCTTCTACCGCATCACGGATTTGTTCTCTGATGGCTTGAGCATTGGGTATAGCCGGCACAATGACTTCGGGTGATGTGGTATCGGTCGTGAGTAAAATCACATTCCCCAAGCCAAATAATCGCAGAAAAAAAGGCTGCTCAAACTGGGTGTCTCTCACGCGGTAGAGTTCCAATTCTTCGATACGTTTCGACAAAACCCCGCTGTGCATTTTCAGACGCTGGTTGGTCAATTCATAAACCTGATTTTTGACCACGAGGTATTTCCAGAGGATCACAAAGAGGGCCACAGGTGCCAATACAACCGTGCAAGCCAATAACCCCCAAATCACGAATGCGCCAAAGTTTGTCACTTGGGATGGCGTTCCAGACCACAAAAGATTTTCTGCTCTCATGTTCGAGGTTTCCAGGTCCTATTTTTTAGGCATCGAGGGTGACTCATATTTCATCCAACTACCGCAACAGGATCTGAGTTCCAATACTGCCGACTTCGTTGAATATGCGGAGTTCTTCTTGGAAATGGGTACGACCGCCTTGAAGGCGGCCAACTGATTCAAGGCGTCCACGGAACTTTTCAACACATGCTTCGAGCGGGATTCGCTCAGGGTTTGCGTGGTCCACATGTGATAATATTATTTTGGAGGTAGTGTTGGTTCAAGCTAGGATTTCTGCAAGATGCGGGGAGTGAGGGGTGCAACCGGAGCGTACCGGATAACACATGTCAGAGGGCGCTGACTGGGTTGCCTATCGAAAGCAGCCAAAACGTGAAATGAAGTTACATCAACTAAACTGCTTTCAGCACTTATATTTTGCTGGGGGAATGCGGGCTACTCAGCGGCTTTGCTCTGTTCGGGTTCAGCGTAATATTTGACGCCCATTTCGATTTTTTCGCGTCCGTTGGCGAGTC
>CAIWSO010000032.1 GCA_903915315.1 uncultured Spartobacteria bacterium
AACACGTTCAACTCCACCACGATTTCGCAGGCCGACTACGGGTTGGAGTCCATCGTTCCAGAGCTCAACCTGGCCGCCGCCCGCTTGGCTCGATCCGCAGCAGATGCCTGCACGGATCGCCGTATATTTGTCGCTGGCGCCATCGGTCCGCTCAATCGCACGCTTTCCATCTCCCGAGATGTGAACGATCCGGGAAAGCGGGAAGTCACTTTTGAGGAGGTCGCCGCTGCCTACACTCAGCAAATTGAAAACCTCGTTGAGGGCGGCGCAGACGTGCTCTTAGTGGAGACAATTTTTGACACACTCAATGCCAAAGCGGCTCTGTTTGCGATCGCGCGTTTTTTTGAAAACCATCCGCGCCTTCCGGTGATGGTCTCTGGAACCATTACGGACTTGAGCGGACGCACGCTCACAGGGCAAACAGTCGAGGCCTTCCTCAACTCGCTCTCGCATTTCCCCATTCTTTCGATCGGTCTGAATTGCGCGCTGGGACCAAAGGAAATGCGCCCGTACATCGAGGAGCTTTCGAATATCGCGCCGTTTTTTGTTAGCACCTATCCCAATGCCGGGCTTCCTGACCCACTCTCACCGACCGGGTTTCCTGAAACGCCCGAAAGTCTCGCGCCACAGTTGCAAGACTGGGCGAAGCAGGGGTGGCTGAATATTATTGGCGGTTGTTGCGGCACCACGCCAGGTCACATCCGAGCCATTGCTGATGCGGTTAAGGGATTCAAGCCCCGCGCGATGGCGGCACGCACGCGCACCTTGCGATTGAGCGGATTGGAGCCATTCACCGCTCGTCCGGAAATCCCATTTATCAATGTGGGCGAGCGCACCAATGTGACCGGGTCGCCGAAGTTTGCGAAGCTCATCCTGGCAGGGAACTACGACGAGGCCCTTGCTGTGGCTCGTCAGCAGGTCGATGCCGGAGCCCAGATCATCGATATCAACATGGATGAGGGTATGCTGGATGGCGCCGCAGCCATGACGAAATTCCTCAACCTCATCGCCAGCGAACCCGACATCTCGCGCGTGCCGGTGATGATTGATTCGTCCAAGTGGGAGGTCATCGAGGCGGGATTGCGCTGCGTCCAAGGCAAGAGTGTTGTGAATTCGATCAGCCTTAAAGAGGGGCCCGAAAAATTCAAAGCTCAGGCTCGATTAATCATGGCCTATGGTGCGGCCACAGTCGTGATGGCCTTTGACGAGCAAGGGCAGGCCGACTCGCTCAAGCGGAAAACCGAAATTTGCGAGCGTGCCTACCGCATCCTTGTCGACGAGGTCGGATTCCCTCCAGAGGATATCATCTTTGATCCGAATATTCTCACTGTCGCCACGGGTATCGAGGAGCATAACGAATACGCGATCGCTTTTATTGAAGCCACTCGCTGGATCAAGGCGAACCTCCCCTATGCGCGTGTGAGCGGCGGCATTAGTAACATTTCCTTTTCCTTCCGCGGCAATAACCATGTGCGTGAAGCGATGCATGCCGTTTTCCTCTATCATGCCATCCGCGCTGGTCTCGACATGGGCATCGTGAATGCAGGACAGCTAGGTATTTATGAAGATATTCCCAAGGATCTTCTCGGCTTGATCGAAGACGTGATCTTCAACCGCAGTCCAGATGCAACCGAACGTCTCGTCACGTTTGCCGAATCTATCAAATCCAAAGCGGGTGGAACCGCCGCGCAAACGCCCGATCTTTCGTGGCGGGAGAATCCTGTGGAGGAGCGGCTCAAATATGCGCTCATCAAGGGCATCGTGGACTTTATTGACGTCGATACCGAGGAGGCTTACGCCAAATACGGCAAGCCGCTTCTGGTTATCGAAGGGCCGCTCATGGAGGGCATGAAGGTCGTTGGAGATCTTTTCGGTGCCGGAAAAATGTTTCTGCCTCAAGTGGTCAAAAGCGCGCGTGTGATGAAGAAGTCCGTCGCTTGGCTCACTCCGCTCATGGAGGCCGAGCGCCTCGCCAATCCGAATGCGCGCACACAAGGTCGTATCCTCATGGCCACGGTCAAAGGCGATGTGCACGACATCGGCAAGAATATCGTGGGTGTCGTCTTGGCCTGCAATAATTACGAGGTCATCGACATGGGCGTCATGGTTTCCTGTGAAAAAATTCTCACGACAGCCGTGGAGAAAAACTGCGATATCATCGGCCTCTCCGGTCTGATCACACCTTCGCTTGATGAGATGATTCATGTTGCCAAGGAAATGCAGCGTCAGGGGTTTACTCTTCCTCTCATGATTGGCGGGGCCACCACAAGTCGAGCTCACACGGCGGTGAAAATCTCCCAGTATTATCCCGCCGGAGTCGTTCACGTTCTGGATGCCTCCCGCGCGGTGAATGTGGCGAGTGCTCTTCTCAGTCCCGAGCAGAAACCGGATTTTCTCGCGCAGTTGGAGTCCGATTATGAGGCCCTGCGGATTCAGCATGCGGGCCGTCAAGCTGGGCGCCCTCAACTCTCGCTGGCCGAGGCGGCCGCGAACAAATTTCCGACAGACTGGGCTACCATCGATATCGCGGAACCTTCCCAG
>CAIWSO010000033.1 GCA_903915315.1 uncultured Spartobacteria bacterium
CGCGAGTATACCGTGGGGGATGACGATGCCAAATGGGTGGGGCCCACTGCTTCGACTCCAGAGGAGCAGGAAAAACTGAAGGCCTTGCTCTACGGGAGCCTTTGGGAGGCCGTGGCGGAGCGGTTTCATTGTGATTTGAATTTTCTTCAAGAGTTGAACCCTCAAATAAAAGACCTCTGTGTTGGGGCGGTGATTCGCGTGCCGGACGTGAAGGAGTTTTTAATGTCCGATGTGAAGTTGCTGGAGAAACAAAGGGCCGAACGCCAGTTGGCTGAAAAACAAGCGGCGGCGGCGAGTTCTGCCCCTAAGCCGGCAGCACCCCTACAACCAATCGTAGCGCCGTTTGATTTGTCCAAGCCAGTCCAAGCTCCGACACCGCAGAGCGTGGCGAAGGCCACACCTGTTCCGACGCCAGCGCCAACCCCGACTCCAGAACCCCAGCGGCACCTGGTGCTTTTGAGGGCAGAGCGTTTGATCGAGGTTTACGAGCGTGAGCAGATGGTGGCTTGCTTTCCCTGCACTCCCGGATCCACTGAAATCCCTGTTCCCGAGGGGACATGGAAGATCACTGGAAATATTCTCCTCCCGTATTTTCGGTGGGATAAATCGATTTTGGAGACCGGAGTTCGCAGTGAGACGGCGTACAATCTTCCTCCTGGGCCGAATAGCCCGGTTGGCATTGTCTGGATGGGGATCAATCGCCCGAGCGTTGGCATGCACGGCACAAACTCCCCAGATCGCATCGGTCGAAACCAAAGCCACGGCTGCATCCGTCTCGCCAACTGGGATGCGTTTGCCATGTGCCAGTTGGTTAAAAAGGGCACGACTCTTGAGGTGCGGTGATTTTTTTAAAACGGAGGTTACTGAAACAGGGGCTTTTTTGTGGCTCCGAAAACCCCTGCTCCGATCAACAAAAACTCACTCATGCTCACTGGTCCGCTGGACTCAATGAGCGTGCCGTCAGTGGTCCTCTTTTGCGAAAGCACAATCGGAGGTAGGTGGCGTGAAATGGTCTCGGCTTTGGGCAGTTTGTTAATGTCCATCATTTTTCCGATGGAAGGCATCACGAGCGCTCCAAATCGAAGCACGGGAACAAAGTTGCTGTATAATCGCTCGAACGTGGTGGGAGTATCAATGTAGCAAAACCCTTCGTTGGCCGATTCGTATATGCCAAGAGCCGGCTGGAATGGGGCCGATTCCATCAGAGTCTTCTCGCCGGTCGGGCCCTTGGCTACCTGGGTCACGAATGCTGGGTCCATGCCTGCGAGCATAAATATATCGTTCTGAGCGATGGCGAGGGTCCCGTATTGGGTCGGGATTATATACAGATCGATGGAGTCCATCTTTTGAACTGTTGCGCCAGGTGCCAATTGGGTCACTTGAGCGAGGGCATCTCTAGCCCGATCGCCATTCTTGATCAGCACCGATAGGAGAGGGGAGGGCGCCATACTTCCTTCTGCCCAGTTCGCCATTACGGCGCAGTCGGGAGCGAAGCTAGCTGCGGCTGCCTCCGCGAGCGGTTTTGCAATCGCGGCCGTTTGCGGATTTTCACTCGACATCGACTCCACCCAACCGGGCAGGGCCTCAAAGTTCAGCGCAAAATCCAAAAACAGGGTCGTCTTTTCACTCGTTAGCTTCATGGTTTCATGCTTAAGGCTCCGAGTGACCGGTGGACTTTGCTTTCTTTGAATGAATATCGCATCGCGTTGCAATGCCCCGTCCAGCTTGAGTGTGGCTCCGATGGATTGGATGGCTTTGAGTTGTTCGACTTGAGAGGGGATGGGATCTGCACCCAATGCCCGACCCGCCGCGAGGAGCGAATCGATGGCCTGTTCGGGTTGAATGAACACCAGTAAATCCGGAACCGTGAGAAGCTCGGAGCAGGCTTTGAGGAATCGCGGGTTCTGATCCAAGGGATTTTGTCCCCGTTCGGCCACTCGATCCAAGGCGGCTTTGAGTTCATTGAGGTTGGTGGAAAGAAAGCCCCAGCGCCCGGCACATCCCGAGAAGAGGGAACGGTCACCATGCGTTGATTCCAAGATTGCGCAACCATGGTGAGTCTCTCGTAGTTCGGCAGGCTTTGCAGTCGGAAGTTGAGAGCGAAGCCTTCGCACAGCTTCATCAAAATCGCCCCTAGTGCCCCAAAATTGGAATCCTAAAAGCCCAGCGGCCTCGTTGGAGGCGTCCTTGGTGATGGATAGAAAGAGCGTCGCTGGCTTCAAGCCAGTGAGGAGTTCCTGTGCCACTTTCGAACCTGGCAATGCTTGCACGTTTGCCAGTGGCCTTTCGAGGAAGGCCTTCATCTCGGGTTCCCTGCTGATTTTGGCCAGAGCCGTATTCCCCCAGCGCATTGCGGAACGGGGGGTATTCGGAATGTTTACAAATAAAATACTATCAGCTGATGCCAGTGAAGCGGCATCGGAGGGCCCGCCAGTCCTCAGAAAAAGAGCGACACCGCCGAATAGCAAAACGGCAGCCAAGGCCATCAGCAGGAATATTTTTTTCATGGGGGGAATACCTAAATCCAAATCCTTTGACACTGCAAGGGTGCCGGTGAACGGTCGATATACTATGGACACGTCAAAACTCACTCAGCATCTCAAGCCCGTCTGTGAAATTTGTAGCAGCAGAAACCTGCGCGTGCTTTCCGAAGTTTGCCTTTATTTGGGATTCCTATCAATCGTCGCCGCCGTGGCCACTTGGTTCACAGCGACCAAGGAAAATCGTGCCTATGGTGAGCGCTTCGGAATTTTCATCGGTCTTTGGGTGCCGAGTTTTTTTATCCTCTCCAGTCGCCTTTCTCGCAAGGCCGACGAGTTAGGCGACATTATCTCCAACCGAGAATAAAATCAGACGCACGGTCATTGTTGGGACGCCAGTCAGTCGCGCGAATTTTTGGAGTCATCTTAAAAAACTTGCTCTTCCGCTTTTCGTCTCCATAATTAATACCTCAGCGGCTGGATAGCTCAGTTGGTAGAGCAGAGGACTGAAAATCCTCGTGTCCCCGGTTCGATTCCGGGTCCAGCCACGTCCCCTTTATTCATGCGGGACGCAGGGTTTTTAAGGTTCAAAAACGGGAACGAATCCAAGCCTGAAATGTGTCATAAAATCTAAGCGGTCTGGATCAGCGTCCAGGGGCTTTTGACGCAAATGTCATTGGAGACTATCTGCCCGTGATTTGCTGATGAATGCATGTTGCCCTTTCAAAGAACAATAGGTATCAGCGGGATTTTCTTGGGAGGAGCTGATTTTTGCGGAGGGTGACGGGGGTTGCGGAGTTACGAGGTGCGGCGTAACCCCAGTCGAAGTCTTTATAATTGTCATTGGTGTCGGTGGCCCCAGCATTCTCGCGGAAGATGGCATCGTAGCGTTCCGGCGAGATGGCGGGGGAGGATCCTTCGTAGGCGTTTGCTGAGCCGTAGCCAACGAGGTCACTGAGTTGAGGCAATCCAAGGGGTGAGGGGATGTTCAGGAGGGTGGAGTTTCGCATGAGGGCGACTTTGCCTTGTTTGACAGCGAGGTCGAAGTATCCGGAGGCGTCGGCTTTCGGAAGATCGTATTCGAACTGACCGCCGGCAAGTGCCACCAGATAGTAGCCTTTTGCGGGGATGGAGCCTTTAAGCGAAACGGCTATCCACCGAGATCCGGATCCGCCGGCCAGCTGGAGGGTCCATCCATCTAAACGAACGGGGGTCGAATCGGGGTTGTGAAGCTCGATGTAGTCATGGCTGTAGTCGGACCACCAGCGTCCTCCTCCGGCGTAGATCTGGCTAATGACGACGCGGGTGAGTGGTGTTGTGATGGTGAAGCTTGCGGAACTCGTGGCGCTCGTCGTGGGGGTGGATACTTTTATTGGTCCAGTGGTGGCTCCAAGCGGAATCGTGGCACTGAGTTGAGTGGCTGAGACAATTTTCCAGACGGAGGCAGGGATGCCATTAAATTGAACTCCTGTGACGCTCGAGAGGTTTGTTCCATTGATCACAACGCTCGTTCCGACAAATCCGCTCGTTGGAGCGAAAGAGGAAATGGTGGGAGCGGGAAGCGGTGCGAGGACGCTGACTGTGGCCGACGCCGATGTCCCGGTCGCACCTTGATTGTCGGTGGCGCGGGCAATGAGGATATAATTCCCGGCAGTGGTGGGTTTCCACGTAATTGAATACGGAGCTGTGGTCGCGGCGCCAAGTGAGGTTGTGCCATTGAAAAATTCAACCTTGGAGACGACTCCGACAGCGCCGTTTGATGTGAGGTCAGCCGCGTTGGCTGCGAGGGTGAACTGAGCTCCGAGTGTGATGCTTGATCCGTTGGTGGGCGAGGTGAGGCTAACAGTGGGAGCGGGATTCAAGGGGGTTGGTGTGGGAGATGGCGTCGGCGTCGGTGTGGGAGGCGGCGTGATTGTGCCCGAGACACCGGTGACAACGAGTGCATAGGGTTGGGAGTTTGTGGTGAGTTGGCCTTCCATGGAGACGGTGACCGTGTAGGTGCCTGATCTGTTTGGGTTGGATATGTAAACTTGTTCGGTATTATCGACCCGGTTTTTGCCTGTGGTCGCTGAGGCTGACATGGCGGCGGCAGTCCAGGCCCCCACGAATGGCATGACATAGGGAAGATAAGTGGTCGCTCCATCCGGGCCTGTGATTTTCAAATCCAGATCGTGAACAACGTTGGGAGTCCTGCTGTCGGCAGCGGTTTGTGGCGTTCCGGCTGGATCTGTCCAGGAAAGAGTAGCTCGTATGGGGCTGACTCCATCCCACGTGAATGTGGTCGTTGTCGTTTTCAGTGTGGATGTGAGTGCGTTCTCATGAATTCGTGGTGCCGTGGGGGTGGCCTTGTGCGCGAGAACGATATCCGCTGCGGCTTTCAGATTGATCAATCCCCAGCCGAACTTGTAGTCGGGGCCGGGGTTTCCGAGGTCGTCTGCGGTGTGGATGAGGAGGGCTTTGAGTAGGCTGGCGCGGGGGCGTTGACCGAATGAGTTCGCATAGAGTTGCTGTAGGAGGGCAGTTGAGCCGGCGGCATTCGGTGTTGCCATACTGGTGCCGCTGTAGGTGCCATCGTAGGAGGAGTCGCTGCCTGCTGTGCTCGAGTAAACGCTCACGCCATTGGCGACAAGGTCAGGCTTGATGCGGCCGTCATCCGTGGGCCCCCAGCTTGAGAATGTGCTCATCGATCCGGAGGAGGGAGTGCGAATGCCGGCAACGACAGCATCATTCACAGCCCCGATGGTAAGAATATTTTTTGCGAGGGAATTGAAGGTGATGGACTGGTAGCCGCCGAGTGCGGTGAGGGAGTCTTGCTCATTGCCTGCGGCCCAAAGCGGGAGGTAATAGGGCATCGCCCAGACAAGGGCATCCACGGTCTGGGCTTCCTTCTCGTAGCGGCCCATGTCATCGGAGTTCGCGCCGTATCCGTAGGAGTGGTTGGAGAGTGATACTCCAGTGAGGTCGGTTGCCGTGGCTGCGCCGGTTGCAGTCATCTCGGCGTAATCGTTATCCCAATCGTAGGAATCGATCGTGGATCTTGGAGCCATACCTTTGGCGTTCGCATCGACTCCGCTGGATGCGATGGTGCCTGCGACATGTGTCGAATGGTCGTCCAGCACGGACGTGGCATTCTTTTTTGTCACGCGCCCGGTCAGTTCCCTATGAGTGTTGCGGATAGATCCAGCATCCCAGACACCGACTTTCACACCGGCGCCATCGAGTCCGTAGGGTATGGTCTGAAGAATGTTCGCTCCGGTAGAGATGGCCGCATTTCGGTTATTGGTGGTGCGGTAGAGCGGTTGGTCGCCACGAAAACCGTGGAGGACGGAAACCTTTCCGCCGCCTGCATCGATTCGGACGGGGATCCCGAGTTGCTCTGCCTTTTCTAGGACTCCATCCATGCGGGCCTCCTCAATTTGCGTCATTTGAGCCACGACTCTCTGGCGCTCTTCGGGGTTGCTGATATCGGCGCTTTGAAGAAGTTGAACGACCTCGTTGCTTGTCGGAGACGGATCATTCGCGGGAGCGATCGGTTTTAAGGGGTCATGGGGAGAATTGGAGTCTTTTTTTTGGGTCGTCCGTGAGGCGAGTGCATCCGAATCTGTCGGACGAATTGGAACCGGATCTTTTATCGCTGAGCTTTGCGCGCTCTCTCCAGAAAAATGCGAAGCGGGATGCGCTTTATCATTCACTATGGCAGTGCCGCTCGCGCCGAGATCGGTGATTGGCTCTTTGATGTCGGAGGTGTGTTTTGGACTGAAGGATTGGTCAGCATAAAAGAAGCTGCTCAATGCGATGCAGGAAACACTCAGGCAGGTAATAATTGTTTTTTTCATTGTTCAAGGTGGGTTGAGAGATACATAGCATCAGTCGTGCCAAAACATCGAAGTGAGCTGAGATCCGCTCTAGCGCTGCGTGCGCGCTTGTTGGAAGACAACGTTGATAGTGAACTCTGGGAGGAAGCGCCGATCTTTGAGGGAACGTCGTTTGGCCGAGTGGGGAGATTTTTGCTTTCTCGAAATGTGAAATCTTTGCAGTTCGCTTTCAAATGGGACTACCCGTTTGAGCTTTTTCTGCCTAGAAGGCGGAGCGCGTTCGGATCCGCTAAAAAAATCGTGGCATTTGAAGGAATTTTGTTAGAACAAAAAGCGTATGCCCCCTACACCTTCGAAATCAGCCTCCCAAATCACAATTAAAGAGTCCAAATTTCCCAACTACCCGAGCGCGACGAATCCGGGAGGGGATTTGTATAAAAATTTGTCGGATAAAATTGAGGAATACATTCTGAAACTGGGGTATTCAAACTCACAGACGCTAGGCATTGTTGTCCAAGTGCTGACCCAAGGGAAGGTGAGGGTTGATTTTCGCGATCACACAGAGAGGCTCCAACTTTTCGAGGAGGGGGCTTTATTTTCACGAACCGAGGCCGTCGATATTTTTGACAAACATATCGTCAATATGAAAAAGCCTCCTTCTGCTGGGGCTTCTGCGTCAAATATGACCCAGAGAATCGTGATTCAGTCACCTCGATCGCATAAAGCCGGGGGATAGATTTTTATGGGCAAGGTGGCTTCGTGTGCACGAAGCCGATTTGTTTCAAAGCTGTTCCTCTAGGATTTGGGGGCGGGTCCGAAGTGGGCGTTCTGATTGAAAAATTATTCGTGGCATAAATGGGCTATTTGCTATCGTTCGAGCGTATGGGCAGCATGTCGACACCTCGTTCGTATGAGATCGCTATCAAAGAGACCAAACTCTTCAACGAGGGAGGAGCTATGCAATCGACTGGCAATTTGATTAAGCCGCTGGGTGAAAAGCTCGATGAATACATGCTCAAATTAGGGTATTCGAATTCCCAAGCGCTCGGCATCCTCGTTCAAATCCTCACGCAGGGAAAAGTGAGGGTGGACTTTCGTGATTTCAATGAGCGTTTGGAGTTGGTTGATGAGAGTGATTTGTGCGATCGCGTTCAAGCTGTTGCCTTGTTTGAGGAACATCTCCTTTCAAAACAATCCGGTGAGAATTTGGACGACCAAGACAATCCCACGCAGAGGGTCATTGTGCAGACCCCACGTCCGTCTCCGCCCGGCCATTAGGCGCGGTGCGGTTGGGATATTAAAATACCGGCACCCTTATTCTGTTTCGGTTGTCGTCTCGAGTGGGGCTTGAAGTGTCTCGATAGCGAATTGGGCGGACTTCGAGTGCAGGTGGTCGAGATCGAAAGTTTGGTGAGGGGATCCATCTCGATGAGCGAGGGAAATCCGATCTGCCATGAATCCGGAATGGAACTCCGCGGTTCCGTTACGACAATCGATGGCTGCAAAGGTGGATCCTCGCCAAGTGCGACCAATGAATTGGATTTCCTGGGAGTCGCCTTGCAGGAGCACAAGCCAACCGTGGATATTGGGAGGCAATAAAGAACCTTTGCCTGTAACGCAAGGCAGAGCCCACTCGATGGAGGCTTTATTGCTATGGGATCTTCTTAAGAGGGCATCCCAATGGGTAGGAAGAGAGGTTTCTGGGGCATCAGGTTTTTTATCATCGGCGGGGCATTTGAGCTTGCGCCAAGCGAACCAGAGATGCCTGCGAATGCTTCGTAGAAGGATCGGAAGAATGGCAATGATGGTAATGAACACTGCAATAGCAATCCCCAGTGCGACTAGCGGACTCCACGCGATCAAGCTCAGGCCAGCAAGGACGATGCCATCTTCGGCGAGGCTCAGACCGATATTGGTGAAAGGTTCCGGCGAGGCGTTCGCCACAAGGCGTGTGCCGGCTTTTGAGAGGTGGGAAGAGAGGGCCATGCTGCCGGCCAGAAGGGCGGCAATGACTTCAAAAACGGGGTTCACTTCGCCCAAGGCCGCCACAGCCAATGCCGCAGCGCCGACCGGGCGAATGAAGGTGTGAACGGAGTCCCAGGCAGTATCGATCCAAGGAATTTTGTCTGCAAAAAACTCAAACAAATACAAAATCCCCGCTAGTGCGATGACGATCGGGTGACCAAGAACTTCCAAGCCATTCAAGGATGGAGGAAGGGTGACCCAATCGAAACGCATGGCGAGCCCGCTCACGAAGACGGTGAGATACAAGTTTAGCCCCGCCAAACTTCCGATGCTGAGGAGTACGGCAAGTGTTTTGAGGATTTCCATATCAAAGGAAGCGTGATTGGCTCCACGCCCAGAGGCTTGAAATCAAAGGCTCGGCTCAGAAGGAAGGGAGCTTGCGGCCAGTCAATTTTTCGAAAGCTTCGATGTATTTTTGAGAGGTCTTTTCCGCCACTTCGGTTGGGAGTTCGGGTGCGGGAGAGGTTTTATCCCAGTCGAGCGTTTCGAGATAGTCGCGCACAAACTGCTTATCGAAGCTCGGCGGATTGCTTCCAGCCGTCCATAACTTTGCCGGCCAGAATCGGGAGGAGTCGGGCGTGAGGCATTCATCGATGAGGATCACACGGTCATCGGCAATGCCAAATTCGAACTTCGTGTCCGCGATCAAAATGCCCGCCTGTGCCGCATGAGAGCAACCATGTTCGTAAAGGTCGATCGTCTGGTCGCGCACTTGAGTGGCTAGCTCATCGCCAAGGATGGCGCGGCATTGCTTCCAAGTGATATTTTCATCATGGCCGGTCTCGGCTTTTGTGGATGGGGTGAAGAGTGTGCCAGGAAGCTTCGCGGACTGCTGTAATCCCGCCGGCACTTCATGGCCTCCCACGGTTCCCGAGGCTTGGTATTCCTTCCAGCCGGAGCCGGCAATGTAGCCGCGCGCGACACATTCCACCGGAAGCGGCTTGGCCTTGCGAACGAGCATGGATCGGCCTGAGAGTTGGGCCTCGAACGGATGCAGCACGGATGGGAACGCCTCGAATCTCGCGGTGATGAAGTGGTTCGGAATAAAGTCGAGAACGTCATACCAAAATACCGACATCTGCGTGAGAACCTCGCCTTTTCTTGGTATCGCTGTTGGGAGGATGCAGTCGAAGGCCGAAATGCGGTCGGTGGCTACGATGAGGAGGCAGTCGCCAAGATCGAAAACCTCGCGGACTTTTCCACTGCGAAGTTTTTTGATGCCGGGAAGATCACATTCAAGAAGGGTCATAAAAATAGGTGGTTAAATGGAGGCTAGGATTTCTCTGTTCGATCCGAGTGTTCGGTGCTGTTTTTAGAAATGAAGTTGGCTCGAATCAGGGTGATTGATTTTTTAAGACTTATAGTTTTTGAGCATCCGATCATCAACGTCCAAATCGATTACAAAATTTTATAATTTGGCTGGATAGTGAGTATCGAAAAGATTAATAAGACTGCCTCATATGGGATCCGACCACAGTAGCAAACTTTCTGACACGTATCTTAATCTCACCGATGAAGAAAATGGGGAGCTTGGTGACAAAGTGCAGCAGGTGCGGGCGGAACTCGAAAGCCTCAAGCAGAAGCAAGAGGAAATCGAGCGTGAAAAAGCCCGCTTGGAGGAACTCAAGAGACGACAGGATTCCTTAGACCAAGGTCGATCCGATCTTCTCGATAAATTCACCCGCGCTCTTGTGGTTGTTCAAAGAGAGATTGAGGAATCCCAGAAAAGAGTCGAGCAGATGCACTCGATACATCAATCTTTTAGCCAGCATTTAAGCCACTTGGAGGCTATCAATACGCGTTCATGGAGTCCCCAGGATTTGCCGCGTGAGCTGAGCAAGGCCATCAGCGCCGTCGAAGACGCCCGCTCGGAATATATCAAAGCCCAAGCCAAGATTTCGGTCGATACGACATCGGATGACGATTCCTATTCAACTTCTGCGGATGGCGACTATTCGTTTGAGGAGGATCGGGGATTCTTTTTTTGGCTCAAGAATGGCTTTGCCTTCACATTGCCTTTGCAAGCCATTGCTGTTATCGCAATCCTGATCTACATCTGGAACGCTTCCGCTAATTAATTTCCATGCGCTTTACCAAGTTGTCCTCATCGACAAAAGTCACTGACGAGCAAAATCGCCTGTCAAAAGAGCATGCGGGTTTAATCCGCAAAGAGCAGGCGCTTCAAAAAACGCTTTTGCTTGAAGCCAAAAAAGAGAAGCAAAGGAAGAAGGAATTGGAACGCAAAAAAACGATGGTTCAGGTCTCAACCACCTTGCAAGCCCCATTCACCATGCCGCGCAGTGGTAAGTCATCCTACTCTAAAAAGGGCAAGCCCCTGGCGCGTGAAATTCAGAATGATAAAGTGAAGTTTCTTCTTCTGTGTCTCGTTTTTGCGGTAATCATTGTCATGCTTTGGCGTGCGATCCCTTCTTAGGGAATTGCCTTTCTGCTGAATTACGGAGTCTCTTCTTTGATGGACTCGAGTTGGCCGTCCTTTCGGAAAATCCACTGGGTATTGAGATCATCGGCCTCGCCTTTCCAGCCTGGTCTGGAGGAGAGGACATTCTGCAATTTCAGCCA
>CAIWSO010000034.1 GCA_903915315.1 uncultured Spartobacteria bacterium
GCGGGCCGCGCGCTCGAGTTCAAACTCCGAACAATCCGGACCAACCTCAAATTGAACACGGAAATCCGCCACCCGCGCGGCAATCTGAGCGGGCGTGACTTCGCGGCGGAGCGCCGCGAGATCTTCGACTTCCACAATCTCAAGGTGCCCACCAAAGATCGCACACTGCAACGTGGTGTCGGAATAAATGTCGAGCATGCCATTGTAGTAATGCCCCATCAAACCGAGACGGTTGTGAGACATCGTGTGGGCCACCCGCGCGGCCTCGATCCATGCGTCAATTTCATCCCAGCATTCGGGATCGTCATGCAAGCGACCGGTCACCTGCTCAAAAGGAATCCCCGAGCGCTTGAGGACATTCGCGATCTCGGGAACAGGACACGCCGAACAATGCGCTAGCCACTCGCCAGTCATCGCCGTGCGGTCGCCCATCTTATTAAAAGTCGTGTAATCGATAGCCATCTCGGGTGAGAGATTCAGCACCACTACCGGCACCTTCGCCCGACGCACCACTGGCAGAACGGTGGAGGAGAGGGCATAGGTCGTGACGTGGAGGAATATGATATCCACATCTTCTTTGCGAAACTGATGCCCAGCTTCGAGCGCGCCCTCAGGCGTGTCGATGAGCCCGAGATTAACGATCTCCACACCGGGTCGCTGCAACTTGTCGGAAACGATTTGTACATAGCCTTCGAGTCGGCTCTTCAGCCCCTGAAATTGACTCCAGTAAGTATCCAGACCGATACCAAAAAGACCCACGCGAAGAGGCCGTGAAGGAGGAGGAACATTCATAAGAAAATCTATTAAACTCTTATTGGAAGGAGATGTCATTTCTTATTGCATACAAAATTCTTTCAATTTCATATAAGAATCTATCAAAAACTACTTCGAATACTATCCAACGGGCCCTCAAGAGATCGATTGGACCCTCTGCGTCACCTCGGTGGGGCATGCCCGGATTCAACCGGGGGAGAACTATCCTCCCGCCAAGCACCCCGAAGGCCATTATTTCAGTTGGGACTCAGGACGCACTCTTTCTGCCCTGCAGCTTGTGACCATCTCGCAAGGCAGCGGGTTTCTTCAGTTTTCTGAAGCCAGACACAAGGTGGGGCCCGGCTCCGTATTTATCCTCCCACCCGGCTATTGGCACCGTTACCGTCCCGATCCCGATATCGGATGGATTGAGGATTGGATCGAACTCCGTGGTCCCACCCTGGATGCCTGGATTTCCAAAGGCCTCCTCAAAGCAGGGATCATGCAAATCCATCCACAAAACCCAGCAAGGGTGTGGTTGAAAGAAATCCACCGACTCTGCCTCGCGCACGCTCCAGGATTCCGCCAAACGGTGGCCGGCTTAGCCATGGCCTATTTGGCTCAGGTGCTTGCCTCCAGCGAGTCTCCAAAACAAAGCGAAATCACACTCCAGGCCCGCGAACTCCTGCTGACCGGCCTCGACGTCAACATGGTCGCCAAAAAAATCGGCATGAGTTATCTGACGCTATATCGTCATTTTAAGAAGACCACCGGCCTCAGTCCTAAGGAATACGCGCTCAAAATCCGCCTCGCCCAAGCGGAGGATCTGATTTCCGGAACTCAGATGAGCATCAAGCAGATCGCTGAGCGCCTAGGATTCCACTCCGCAAGCCATCTCTCACTGGAGTATAAAAAAGTGAAGGGCATTGCTCCCCAAACCAAAAGAGACGCAAGAGCGGAAAGCGGGGGACTCAAAGATATGTTTTCGTGGCGACCTGAAGCCACCTAAGAAACGCAAAAGCGCGGCCTCCCTTTCGGAAGACCGCGCCCGTTATCAGCGATTCAGAGGAATGCGCTTACTTTTTGCACTTGGCGCACTCGTCACACTTGTCTTTGCAACAAGTGGAGCAGGCCTTATCCTTGCAGCAACCCGAGCAGGCGGCGCCTGCTGCGTTAAGGGATGCCGCTGCGAACAGGGCCAATGCAATGGTAGTGAGAATAGATTTCATCATTTTCCTTTCGTTTTCGATTTTTGTTTTAGAACTTCCGGCAAATCCGGACACGGCGCGAGATCAAGCTTGGGCACGCGGTGGCGGTGTGGGTGGCTCCTCAAAAAGGGCTGTTCCTTTGTGATTCTCCTGGCTCCATCGAAAATCTCGGCTGGAGGGTTGAGAAAGGGACGCGGTGGATTGAATAGCCAAGATGGGGTGAAACGCGCTCACAGTGCTTGTCGAACACTCGCAGGCGGCCGATTTGTGAACGTGGTCAGGCATTTCGCAACAGCAGGAATGCTCCTCAACAGGCGCACCAAAACTCTTCGCGACCGATACCTGTGGCCACGAAAAAACCATAACCATCGTCATGGCCAAAAACCAAGCTGCCGATTGAAAGCAACGATTCACTTTTTGAAAGGTAGTCCTAAACCCCATCCCGTCAAGGGACCGAATATTTTTTGCAGGAATGGAGTTGAAAGATTATCGCAGTCAACTCCGAAGAGCCGACCTCAAGGACTCAATCGATACACAAAGCACGACTCCATCTCACCACAGCAGAAACTAGAATCCCAGTTTGGCGGGGGCCGATATTATCTGACGATCGGAACGCCCTTGAGCAGGAGGCTCTCGACGAATCCGGTGTGGTAGGCGCCACGACGGAAGTCGGAATTTTGCATGATGGCCTGCTGGAAGGGGATCGTGGTCTTGATGCCGGTGATCATGTATTCGCCCAATGCCCGAGACATGCGATTGATGCACGCGGTGCGGTTCGAGGCGGTGGCGATGACCTTGGCGATCATGGAATCGTAGTTGGAAGGGATCGGGTAGCCGGCGTAGGCGTGGGAATCGATCCGTATACCGCGTCCACCGGGGGCATAGTAAAGATCGATATTGCCCGGGCAGGGTTGGAAATTTCTTTCGGGATCCTCGGCATTGATACGGCACTCGATGGCGTGGCCACGCGGTTGGGCGTTGATGACGTGCGCGCTGAGATGTTCACCGGCAGCGATTTGGATCTGGTGCTTCACGAGGTCGCATCCGTAAACCTCTTCGGTGATCGGGTGTTCGACCTGGATACGGGTGTTCATTTCCATGAAGTAGAAATTCCCATCGTCATCGACGAGATACTCGATGGTACCGGCATTCTGGTATCCGACGCTTTCGCAGAGTTTGATCGAGGCATCGCCCATCTTTTTGCGAAGCTCGGGGGTCATGAGCGGAGATGGGCATTCCTCCACGATCTTCTGGTTACGGCGCTGCAGGGAGCAATCGCGCTCCCCGAGATGCACGACGCGGCCGTGCTGGTCGCCGAAGACTTGGAACTCAATATGGTGAGGGTTGACGATGAACTTCTCGATGTAAACGGCCCCGTTGCCGAAAGCTTTTTCGGCCTCCATGCGGGCGGCGTGGTAACCTTGAACAAGGCTGCCCTCGTTGCTGGCGATGCGCATACCGCGTCCACCACCACCAGCGACGGCTTTGATCATGACGGGATAACCGATCTTGCGAGCAACGCGAAGAGCCTCGGCTTCGTCCGCGATGATGCCATCGCTACCGGGAGAAATAGGAACACCGGCGGCACGGGCGCAGTCACGGGCGGAATTTTTGTCGCCCATCATCCGAATCGCTTGGGCTGTCGGGCCGATGAATTTGATATTGCAGGAAGCGCAGACATCAGCGAAGTGAGCGTTCTCTGCTAAAAATCCATATCCAGGGTGGATGGCATCGACATCGGCGATTTCGGCGGCGCTGATGATCCGATCAATCTTCAAGTAGCTGTCGGAACTGGCAGCCGGGCCGATGCAAATGGCCTCGTCCGCGAGTTGGACGTGAAGGCTGTGGATATCAGGTTCGGAGTAGATGGCAACGGACTGGACACCCAGTTCCTTACAAGCCCGGATGATGCGAAGTGCGATCTCGCCGCGATTGGCGATCAGGATTTTTTTGAACATGGGAGATTAATCGAGTGCGTTACTTCAAACGGAAGAGAGCCTGACCGAACTGGACCGGCTTGCCATTCTCGGCACAGATCTCAGTGACCGTTCCAGAAACTTCGGCTTTCACTTCGTTCATCACCTTCATCGCCTCGATGATGCATACGACAGTGTCGGGAGTGATTTCCTGGCCGACCGAGATGAAGGCGGGAGATTCGGGTGACGGCGAGCCGTAAAATGTACCAACCATCGGGGATTTGACTTCGATGCCGCCTGAGGCAGGGGCAGCAACCGGAGCGGCTGGCGCGGCCTCGGCGATAGCCAAGGGCTGGGCCGCCGGCTCATTCCACTGAACAAGCGGCTGCGTACTGATGTATTGGGGCGAACCCGGTGCACCAGCGGTCTTGAGTGTGATCTTGAAGCCTTCCTTTTCCATTTTGAAAACGGCAACGCCGTTTTTCTTCATGAGATCGATGAGTGAGCGAATTTCTTTGATGTCCACGGTAGGTAGGGTGTTTGACTGAGACGCCAGAATGCCATGCCAGATCGGAAAGGGTCAAGCCATTGAAATTCGCGACTTCAAAAAAACCGATACTTTTTTGGGTGTGACCGAAGGCGGAGCCAGTGGTAATTGAAAGAACTAGAATGTTACGTATCGCTCTCAAAATGCTTTTCCGTGATCGCGCCAAATACGCGATGCTGGTATGCGGATTGGCGTTTTGTTCGTTGCTAATGTGTCAGCAGTCGTCGGTTTTTTGTGGGTTGATGACTTGGACGACGGCAACAGTGCGAAATATTGGGGCCCCCGTGTGGGTCGTGGACGCCAAAGTCGAGCAGGCGAACGAGATCATTCCGATGCGCCAGATCGAGGTCGATCGCGTGAGGGGAATCCCTGGCGTGGCTTGGGCGGTGCCCCTCTACATTGGGATCGAGCAAGCGCGCCTCGCGGACGGATCTTTCCAAAACATCCAACTTGTCGGCCTTGATACCGGCACTCTGACCGGGCGTCCGATGAATATGCGGGCCGGCCGCATCGAGGATCTTCGTCTTCCGAATGCCGTTGTGGTCGATCAAGTCGCCGTAGAAAAATTTCGACGCAAGGGGATCAAGATCGCGCTGGGAACGACGTTTGAAATCAATGACAAAGAAGCCCGTGTAGTCGGGATCTGCCATGTGAGCCGGAGCTTCCTCGGCCAGCCGTATGTTTATACAAC
>CAIWSO010000035.1 GCA_903915315.1 uncultured Spartobacteria bacterium
CGGCCAACGCCCGCTACTTCACCGACTCCGCCCCCAAAATCCCACTCGACGTCTCACTCGGTGATGCCGCCATCGGAATGTGCATTGATTTTTATGGTCGCTTCCAAAGCGAGTCGGTGAAAATCGGCCCCTCCCCCTCGCGACTTCAATACCTCACTCCCGCAGGAGGTTCCTCTGTCGGAGTCGATCCCATAGGCCTCCTGCGCGGAGCCCCTCACCGCGCCGTCGCCGAGGAATTCATCGCCTTTGTCCTTTCGCTGGAAGGTCAGAAACTCTGGAACTTCCAAGTCGGCACTTCCGGCGGCCCCAGAAAATACGCCCTCCGCCGACTGCCCGTTCGCAAAGAACTTTATGCCTCGGAATTCACCCCCCACCGCTCCGACCCCGAAGTCATGCCCTACGAGGACGCCAAGCTTTTCACTTACCACCCGGCTTGGACCGCACCGCTGATCCGCACACTGAGTTTCATCATTCGCGTCACCTGTCTCGACCTCCACCATGAACAAACAGAAGCTTGGCAATCATTGGTGAAAGCGGGTTTTCCCCGCGAGGCCTACAAAACCTTCACCGACCTCAGCGCCGTCGACTACCAAGCCGCCCGCCGCCACATCAAGCCAACCCTCACTTCCCCCAACCGACTCGATGAAGTCCGTTTAGCCAAGCAACTATCCGATATTTTTCGCCATCAGTATCAGGAGGCGGCGAAGCTGGCTAAAGAGGGAAAATAAACCTCCCGCGCGCACTTCCGCCCGTACTGACAACTCGGCGTTTGGCACAGTCAAAAATCCAAATTTCCTCCTAAATCGGCCGCCATATTTGCCGATAATACTAGGTAACTGGTTTTCACAACGAAGCCGGTTCGACCGCAGATCGGACTCTGCATACATCGACAACGGATATGTCATTCACAATAACCACAAATTTGGCTTCGACCTGCAGCGCGATCGGCGCGCAGGGCAAGAACGCACAGGAACGCCCTGTTCCACAACATACTTCCAAACCCACCCGTCATTACGGTGTGTTTGAGGACTTGGACGATCTGTTGGTGTCGACCCAGACATCCACAGCGATCCGCCGCGCCCAAAACTTCCAAGCTAGTCTCAGCGATTCCTATTCCTTTCTTCAGACCCAAGATATCGCCCTCGAGCACCTTCAAAAACTCGTCGATCACGAATCCGAGATCCTCGACGGACAAGACCCCAGCGCCGATCCCGAATTTTTGCAGGTTTTCCATTCCCTCGCCAACGAGAAATTCAATAGCCTCTCCTTGTTCAGCCACGGCAACGACGAGGATCCCCTCTATCTGGAAAGCACCGAGAGCCAAGCCTCCGTTCGCCTCAACCGCCCACACCTGGACTCCCAACCGACCGACATTCAGACTCTCACCCAGCACATCGCCTTGGCTCGCAGTGAAAATCAAAGGGAGCGCAAAAACATACTCCAACTCGCCGAAGCTCCCTTGATTTCCCTCGATATTCCGACATTGCACGCTGGAAAAATCCCAACTACGGATGCCGCCAAGGAGACCGCA
>CAIWSO010000036.1 GCA_903915315.1 uncultured Spartobacteria bacterium
GACTAGAAGTGGCAGGGCTTCCGTGACCAGAGCCTTTTGCTCCGCGGTGATTTTGTCGATATTCGCGGAAAGCGTCGTGAGTGCGGAGGCGTCTTTTTGCGATTTGGAAAGCTTGTCGTCGAGGACCTTGGTGGCTTCGGTGAAGTAAAGAAACCACAGCAGTGGGATGAGAGCTACAAAAACGGCCGAAAGGACAAGCTTGGGAGCCCGTCGACCCATGTCTTGGGCTCGGATGGTGCTGAGCGGGCGAAGGCTCATTTCGAGCGGGCAGTTCTTAAGCGAGCGGAGAGCGGATCCGACTAATTCACCTAGGCCTCCCGAGCAGATGCTGGTTGTTTGCGCGGCGGACTCCGGAGTTGCGATCAGGTTTTTGATCGGATTAAAAAAATCAACTGGGACTTGGAGCTTTTCATTAAAAAACTCGATCGAATAAGGGAGTTCGACGCTGCCTCCACAAAGGTAGACTCGTAATGGAGAAGAGCCCCCTTGTGTGGTGCGGTAGAAGTTGATGGAGCGCGCAATTTCCGCATGAAGGCGCGTCATGGTATTGCGGGTGACTTTGGCAAGCTTGGCTGCGGTGGGGTCCTCCGGTTCCGCGTAAGCGCCCCCAAGGCCGATGCTTCCCTTTTCGACCTTCAATTTTTCAGCGAGGGTGATATCTTGATTGAACTCTTTGGAGATCGCGGTGCTGATGCTGTTTCCCGCGATAGGAATACTGCGGCTGAACATTTTCTCCCCCTCACAGAAGATCAAGTTGGTCGTGCGAGACCCCATATCAATGAGGAGAGAACAACCACTTGCTTCCGAGTAATTGTAACGAAAAGCGTTGTAGAGTGCCGATGTAGACACCTCTATATTCCAAGCGTTTAAGCCCCCGCGCGTGACGGAATCAGCCACTTCCGAGAGCGAGTCGGCCTTAATCGCGACAAGGGAAACATCCCACATATTATCGCGGCTTGGCCCCATGATTTGATAATCCCAAATCACATCATCAATCGGGAAGGGAACATTCTGCTGTGCCTCAAAGGCAATGATCGAGGTCACATCCTCTGGAGTTGTTCCAGGAAGTTTAACGAAGCGTGAAAAAACAGACTGGGAAGGGAGCGTCACGTGGACGCGTGTGCCGGCTTTGACATTTAAAGCGTCGCGCAATTCCTTGACCACCGTTTCGATTTGCATCGGGCGAGTGGCATCCGCAGCAGGGTCAACGATGAGTTCGGACTTGCGGAAGTCAACCAGCTTCAGCCCCCCGGTTGGTAATGCTTGAAACTCCGCCAAACTGACGGTTTGCATTCCCAAGTTGAGAGCAAAAATACTGTCCCTTCGAGCCATATTCAGACAAAAAACTAGTTGCCGCTTTTCGTCTTGGCGGGAAGATAATAATCCCACGAGAGGGCGGAAAAGGGCGTTCTATCTTTCGATAAAACACGGTCTGGGACCAGCGAGACAGATTCCAACTGAGTCTGGTTATCCCACCAACCGGGCTTTCCTTTCATCGTATATTGATCAGCGACGCCCGTGTCATCCGAGATCGAAACGCCGATATCAATGATGGCTTGTTGAGTGGTTGTGGGCGGTTTGCCATCAAAGAAAAAAGCGAGGGTCTGGGGTGTCAAAAAGGCAGCTGCGTGGAGGCCTTTTTCCATCGGCGCCTCGTTTTGAGTGATGGTTCCTGTAAGCAAGGTCGGCTTGCCTTCCTTGGTTGAGGATTTGTTATTGAGGAGAATATAGTAATTAAAGGTGAGATCACCCGAAAATTTGGGTGCATCGGGCTTAGTGTCGTGGCGATCAAAAGTCACATCGATTTCCAGCCATTGACCGGCTTTACCAGCAGATCTCTTCGAAGGGCCACCAGGAATCTGGGGGGAGTCCACCAGCTCCGCCTCGACTTTTTTGATCGAATAATTTTTACCCGGGTTCGCTTGCAGCGGAAGATGCAAAGCAAACAAAAGAGAGCATAATAACATCAGAACGGGGGTGGTTTTTTTCATGTTTTATGAGAAGTGCTTGTCAGATTGAATGAGCACCGCGTGAAGGTGCGTGATAGAGCGGTTATACCTTATCTCGGAAAAATTCAATAGTTTCCCGAATGCCTTTGTCGAAGTCCACTTTCGGCTCCCAACCCAGCACCTTACGTGCGCGGGTGATATCAGGTTGCCGGACTTTGGGGTCATCGACAGGAAGCGGTTTGTGCTCGATCTGGGACTTTGTGCCTGTGATGCGGCGAATTTCCTCACCGAACTCACGGATGGTCATTTCGCGCGGGTTGCCGATATTCACGGGTTCGTGAAAATCACTCATCATGAGGCGGAATATGCCGTCGATGAGATCGGACACAAAGCAAAAGCTGCGCGTCTGCGTGCCATCACCAAAGATCGTCATGGGCTCGCCTGTGAGGGCTTGGCCGATGAAAGCCGGCACAACACGTCCATCATTGAGGCGCATCCGCGGTCCGTAGGTATTAAAAATACGAACGATGTGGGTGTTCATCTGATGGAAGCGATGGTAGGCCATCGTGATGGCTTCCGCGAAGCGCTTCGCCTCATCGTACACACCGCGTGGTCCGATGGGATTTACGTTGCCCCAGTAGTCTTCGGTCTGCGGGTGGATGAGTGGATCGCCGTAGCACTCCGAGGTGGAGGCCAGAAGAAAAGCGGCGCCCTTTTCCCGAGCTAGGCCGAGGGCATTGTGAGTGCCTAGCGAGCCGACCTTGAGTGTTGGGATCGGAATCTTCAGATAATCGATCGGGCTGGCCGGACTTGCAAAATGCCAAACATAATCCACTTTGCCCGGAACAAAGATGTATTCCGTGACATCGTGGCGGATGAATTTGAAGTCCGGGTTCCCCGCGAGATGCTCGATATTGGCGACATTCCCAGTGATGAGATTATCGATGGCGATGACGCGATGTCCCTCTTTGAGCAAGCGGTCGCTCAGGTGGGAGCCGAGAAATCCAGACCCACCGGTAATGACGCTTGTTGGTTTAAGGGATGGCGCGTCCATAATGAAGAGGCCTAGGAATTATAGGCGGCTTGAGCGCCCTTCAAATTCTTTTTTTGAATCCATGGCATCAAGGAGCGGAGGCGCTCGCCGGTTTTTTCGATCGGGTGCTTCTCACCGTCCTTGAGGAGGGAGTTGTAGCGCTTGTAACCGCCTTGGAATTCTTTGATCCAATCTTTCGCGAATTTGCCGGACTGGATGTCTTTGAGAGCCACTTTCATGCGTTTTTTGACTGAGGCGTCGATGATTTTTGGTCCCACGCTCACATCTCCCCACTTGGCTGTTTCGCTGATCGAGAAGCGCATGCCGGCGATACCGGACTCGTTCATGAGATCGACGATCAATTTGAGCTCGTGGAGGCATTCGAAGTAAGCCATCTCGGGAGAATAGCCGGCCTCGATGAGTGTTTCGAATCCCGCTTGAACAAGCGCGGAGCAACCGCCGCAGAGAACTGTCTGCTCACCGAAGAGGTCGGTCTCGGTTTCTTCCTTGAAGCTGGTTTCCAAGACGCCGCCGCGTGTTCCGCCGATGCCCTTGGCCCAAGCGAGAGCGATCTTTTTCGCATCTTTGCCGGGATTTTGATAGACGGCAATGAGGGTTGGAACGCCTTTGCCTTCGGTGTATTGGCGGCGAACGATGTGGCCTGGGCCCTTAGGGGCGACCATGATGACGTTCACTTCGGCTGGCGGAACGATCGTCTTGTAATGAATGCTGAAGCCGTGCGAGAAGACGATGGTTTTTCCCTTTTTGAGATTGGGAGCGATATCCTTCGCATACGCGGCGGGTTGCTTGGTGTCAGGAATGGCAACCATGATGACGTCGCCACGGCGAACGGCTTCATCCGTATCGAACACCTTGAAGCCTTGCTTCTCGGCGACGGCGCGGCTTTTCGATTTGGCATAGAGACCGATGATGACGTTGACGCCACTTTCCTTGAGATTCAGGGCGTGGGCGTGGCCTTGAGATCCGAATCCCAGAACGGCTACGGTTTTCCCCTTGAGAACTTTCAGGTCGGCGTCTTTATCGGTATAGATTTTGGCGGGCATGGGTTTTGGTGTGTTGTTTGTGTTGTGTTGGTTGATTTTTACTCGACGCGGGCGAGGGCGACTTTGCCGGTGCGGGTGACATCTTCGATGCCAAAGGTATCCATGAGGCTGAGAAATTTGCTGATCTTTGTCTCCGTGCCGGTAATTTCAATCGCGAGTTTGTTCGGTTGAACATCGATGATCTTCGCGCGGAAGATGTCGCAGATTTGCATGACCTCGGCGCGGGTTTTGGAATTCGCACTCACGCGGAGCAGGACCAACTCGCGATCCACATACTCTTCATCCCGGAAGTCTTGAACCTCGATCACGTCGACCAGCTTCTCGAGCTGCTTGGTGACTTGCTCTAGAACCTTATCATCGCCGCGCGTGACGATCGTCATCCGCGATGCGGAGGGATCCAGCGTTGGGCCGACATTAAGGGTGTCGATGTTGAATCCGCGACCGCTGAACATGCCCGCAATGCGGGTCAGCACGCCGAATTTATTTTCCACTAGGATCGAGATGGTGTGACGCATGAAATCAAAAAGGAGGCCGATACTGCCTTGCGTCCCACGTGACGTCAATCCGCAATCTCTGTCTTCCTTAAAAAACGCAAAAAGAGAAGCGTCAATACTGGGATGAAAAGCGGGATCTGACTTGCCGGAGAGCCTTTATTCGCAGCCCTACACGAAGGAAATGGCAGCTGCGAAAAAAAGGGAATGGGTAAAAAAAATTGAAGGAAGTCTTGCGACTTCCTTCAATCTGATCCTGCGACGTTGTCGTGAGACAGCGGCGAGGTTTATTTCTTTTTAGCAACGGCTTTTTTAGCGGCTGGCTTCTTGGCTGGAGCTGCTTTTTTAGCGGCTGGCTTCTTAGCTGGAGCTGCTTTTTTGGCTGGAGCTGCTTTCTTAGCGGCTGGCTTTTTGGCTGGAGCTGCTTTTTTAGCGGCAACGGTTTTCTTAGCGGCTGGCTTCTTGGCTACGGCGGCCTTCTTTGCTGGTGCCGCTTTCTTTGCTGCAGGTTTCTTTGCTACTGGCATTTAATATCCCCCCTTTCTCTCCGCATTCGCGGGAAAGTGTTTGTGAAAATGTTGTGAATAACTCACTGCGCAATGTGAATAAGTGTGCGGCGCATTGGCGTCAATATCATTTTGAAAAAAAATCATAGGTTCGGAGATTTTTTATTCTTTGAGGGGGATTGAATTAAACGGAGGGCAGCAGAGGGTTAGGAGCAGCGCAAGATTTTAAGCGCCTCGGCGGCGATATCTGACGTATTCCACAATCGGCCAACGCCTTCATAGCCGCATGCCAGCAACCCTTCTTCCGGACCTAAAAAAGTGGCTCCGCGATCCTTGAGGCGAGCGACATTTTCTTGTGTGGCCGCATGGAGCCACATTTTACCATTCATCGCAGGAGCGATCAGTAGCGGACATGTGACGGCAAGAGCAATGGATGTAAGCGCATCATCAGCGATGCCGCACGCCAGCTTGGCCAGCGTGTTAGCGGTTGCCGGGGCGATCACAAGAAGGTCGGCGGAATCGGCCAAGGCGATGTGGCCGGGATGCCAGGATTCTTTTTCATCAAAAATACCAGTGGTGACCGGGTTGCGCGAAAGCGTTTGAAAAGTGAGAGGGGAAACAAATTCGGTGGCATGGCGGGTCATGACGACTTGGACGTTGAGGCCGCTCTGGGTGAGGCTGCTCGTAAGGTCTGCGGCTTTGTAGCAAGCAATGGAGCCGGACACGCCCAAGATGATATTTTTTTTCATGAGAAGGAAAGATGGAGGCGGCGTGTGAGGTAGCGTTCGGCGCGCATGATGCCCCGGAATTTTTCAATGTCCTCTTCCATGGATCCGCTGATGACGGTGTAGCGGTAGTCCTGCCACTTCTGCATTTCGGAAGCGGCATTGCGAAGGCGTGTGGAGATCTGATCCTCGGTCTCGGTTCCGCGGCGGCGGAGTCTGCGGGAGAGTTCCTCGAGGCCAGGAGGCATGATGAAGACATCGGCTAGAGCGGCTTGAATGAAGGGATCTTCACAGGAACGGATGCTCTCAGCGCCAGCTGTGTCTACATCGAGCAAAACATCCACGCCCTTTTCCAGATGGGCCAGCACATTGGATTTGAGCGTTCCGTAAAAGCGACCATGGACTTCCGCGTGCTCGAGAAAATCGCCCAGCGCGACATGCGACTGGAACTCCGCATCCGTCATAAAAAAATAATCTACACCATGCACTTCGCCGGGGCGCGGCAAGCGGGTCGTGCAGGAGACGGAGTAAATGAAATCTCCCTTTTGGCGCAGGGAGCTAATGAGAGTGGTCTTGCCCGCGCCGGATGGGGCGGAGATGACGAAGAGAATTCCGGTGCGGGTGATGGCGAGATTATTCAATGTTGGCAAGTTGTTCGCGGATCCTGTCCAGCTCGGTCTTCGCATCGATGACGAGTCGAGCGATGCGCGTGTCGGCGGACTTGGATCCGATGGTGTTGAATTCGCGTCCGAGTTCCTGCGCGAGGAACTCCAGTGTGCGGCCCATGGGGGCGGTCGAAACGAGTTTTTCGTGGAACTGAGCGATGTGGCTGTCGGCACGTTCCAGTTCTTCTGTGATATCGCAGCGCTCGGCAAAAAGGGCGACCTCCGCAATGAGGCGGGGATCTTCAGCGATCAAGCCAAGCTCGGCACGCTCGATGCGTTTCCAAAGTGTTTGGCGATATTGTGCGGTGACGCCATCCGCCAAAGGGCCGATTTTTTTTGTGATGGCGGCAAGTTGGTTCACACTTTTACCAAGAACTTTTTGCAGCGTCGCGCCTTCGCGGTTACGCGTGGCGACGAGTCCGGTGAGAGCCTTTTCCAAAGCGGCAAGGACGACTTCCCGCGGAGCTTCGCCTTCGGGCTTGGTGGAGGTTTCGAGGCCCGCTGCGGCGAGGACATCGGAGATGGTGATCTCTCCACCCACGCCGAGTTTCTTTTGTAGGCGGCGGGCTTCACTGACAAAAGCGGCGGCGCGTTGCTCGTCAAAAAAGTGCCCGGACTTGCCGCTGGTGTGGTTGAGAAGAAGGTTCACCTGAACGCGACCTCGGGCGATGCGGGCCAACACGGATTCGCGAACAAAGGGCTCAAGCCAGGCTGCGCCACGTTCGGAGTGGAAGACGACCTCAGCAGACTTGCGATTCACGGAGTAGCATTCGACCGTAGCGGTCCATGTTTTTGTTTTCGCCTCGCCTCTTCCGTGGCCGGTCATGCTTGTCATAGGAGATTTTTATCGCGGAGCGCGTCGGTCTGTCGAGGGCCATTCGGCTTTCCTGAGAAAGGGGTGTTTTTTTCGCCGATCACTAGGAGTCCTCGCAGGGTGAGGAGCGGGTCGACGACATCAAATAAAGATTCGCCGGAAGCAAGGAGTTCGGCATCGCCGCCGGTGGCGATGAAGTGTGGGCGGGAGCTCGGAAAAGTTTCGGCTTGGATCTTTGCGAGAATGTTTCCGACCAGTCCGCGATAGCCGTGAATGGTGCCGGAGAGCATGGCATCTTCCGTAGAGCGACCGACGACGCAGTCGGGTTCGCGCAAGCGGATGAGTGGGAGAAGTGCCGTGCGGTCGTGGAGGTAGTTTGTCATTGAACCAAGTCCAGGGGCGATCACTCCGCCAATGTAGGAGCCATTGGTGGAAATCACATCAAAAGTCACAGCGGTTCCGAAATCCACAACGATGGCGGGAAATCCATAGTGGGCGACACATCCTGCCGCATTGGCCAAGCGGTCGGCCCCAATGGCGGCGGGGTTCGGGTAGTCGATGCCGATTCCCAAATCGAGACTGTGGCTGATCACGCACGCGGACGGAAATTTTTTAAGGACAACTCTTGTTTTCTTAGGAACAACGGAGGAAAGGACAACGGCATCGACATGGGATGCGATTTTGTCGAAATCCTTCGCTGCAAGTGTGGGCGTCTTTAGGCGGTGAACACGACCGATCCTATTGTCGCGGGCCAATGCGACCTTGGTGAAGCTATTGCTGATGTCGATGAGAAGATATCGTTTCATGTGTTCGGCGTTGGGGATTCCTGCGAAACCACGGACGCAATCACAAGATCGCCGGTCACGTTCAAGGCTGTGCGGCACATGTCCAAGAAGCGATCAATCCCCAAAATGATGGCGATGGCCTCTGCTGGCACGTTGATGGAGAGTAGCACGCCGACCACAAGTGGAAGCGACCCGCCGGGGACTCCCGCGGTGCCTATGCCAGCCATGATGCACATGAGAGCCACCACGAGTTGTTGGGTGAGAGTGAGGTCGACGCCGAAGACTTGAGCAAGAAACAAGACAGTGATGCCCTCGTATAAAGCCGTGCCGTTCTGATTTGCGCTTGCGCCCACGGTGAGGACAAAGCGAGCGATGCGGCTAGGGATTTTCAGATCCTGTTCCGCCACGCGAAGCGAGACCGGAAGAGTGGCATTGCTCGAGGAGGTGCTAAATGCCGTGAAGATGGCTTCCTTGGCTCCCCGAAAAAAATCTAACGGACGACGCCCAGCAAGGGTGAGAACAAGCGGGTAGACCACGAATTGCTGCAATGCGAGGCCTAGCAAAACAACGCCTGTATAAAAGCCCAGCGTGCGGAAAAGATCGAAACCCAAGCGCGCCGCCACCGCAAACCCCAGACACGCGACGCCATACGGCGCCAGCTTGAGCGCAAATCCGATGATGACCATCGAGACCTCAAACATCCCTTCAAAGAACCCGCGTAAAACAACGGTCTTTTCGCGCGGCGCTACTGTCATAGCGAGTCCTACAAACAAACTGAAGACCATCACGGCCATCAATCCGCCACCCGTATTTTCTGGGTTGAACGAGTTGACGGCTTCGGCAAGGGGATTTTCCGGAATGAAGTTCAGAATCGTGGTGGCTACTGGTTGGCTGTGCAAGCCGCGTTCGATGCTCGTGCGCGAGGCGTTGGAGTAAGTGGATATCAGCGCTTGGCGACTGGCCTCCGGCATGGCTTTCCCGGGGGCAAGGATGTTAACGAGTCCCAACGCGATTCCCACGCTCAGGCTGGATAGAAGAATAGTCAGGAGCAACGTTCTCCCGCCGACGCGCCCCAATGTCCGAAGGTTCCCCATTTCCATTGTGCCAAGGACAATGGCGGAGAGGATCAGGGGCACGACCACCATAAAAATGAGGCGCAAAAAAACTTTTCCGGCAGGTTGTATGACTTGATCGATCCACCATGCAAGCGGCTCGCGAGAGGACTCCGGAAGAAGCCCGCCGGCGAGGAGGCCTAGAGCCAATCCGCCGACCAGCCCTAGAAGAATGCGAGTGGATTGGGCGTGTGCCGGTTTGGCGTTGTGCCCCATGTGGATTTAGCGAGAGAGGTCGCCTTGGCTTAGAAGCTGGAATCCCTCACCACGGAGAACCGAGGAGGAGCACTCGATGTCGTCCAAATGCAGCGCCAACACGGCGCGCCCCCGAGGACGAACAAGAAGGGGGTAACTGAAGTGGATGTTCACTTCGGCCATCAGCAACGCCGCGAGCACGCGGGAGAGGTCGCCGGGGCCTTCATCCAACTCGACAACCATTAAAGCGCATTCGCTATGGGGAATATCGCGCTCTAGGAAGAGTTCGCTCGCGCGGTCCGGATCGCTTACAATCATGCGACCGATCGCGGACTCGGAGGATTCTGCGATGCTGAGGGCCAGCACGATAATGTTATTGTCATCCAGTAGCCGGACGACTTCGAGGAGGGCGCCGACTTTGTTTTGAAGAAAAACGGAAAATTGGCGCACCTGGGGGCTGTGGAGTTTCTCGGCGGTGGCAGAAGTCATAGTGGTGTGGGATTATGTAGCACACAAGGGATCACCTTGTCACCCCTCGTGGTGAGGGGGCGGGGCGGATTTATGGGCGGGGGGCGGGATTGGCTATATGATTCAGAATGTGGGTCATGGTGGGGGAGAGTTCTTTAATGGCGGAATCCGGAAGCGAACCACCGGACGTTTTCAGCATGGAGTCCCTTGCGGCCAAGAGGCCTTGGACGAGCATGACGGACAGGTTCGCCTTGCGGATAGGTTCAGGAAGCTTTTCAAAGCCAGCCAGCAATTCTTCAGCGGCCGAGGATTGGGCTAAAAGGGAGGCCAACTCGGGCTTGGGGGTTGTGGTTAGGAGAGTCGTGGCGATATCGATTTGGCGGATCCATGAGCCGGCGAGTAGAAAAACAATCAGGTCGCGGTCATTTTGAAGCCGCATTCCCGTGATGACATCCTCTTGAGCAGACGTTATTTCGAGCTGAAGCTCATCCCATGAACCCTTGTCTGAAAAATCACTGATGCACTTATTTCTAGCTAGGATGTTTTGATTGAGATTGAGCTTTTTGGTGAGGGCTGTGATTTCGTGCAGGGTATTTTTAACGCCTTGCCCGTTGTTGGCTTGAATCGCCGCAAAGGCGTCTGTGAAAAGCACACCGAGTTGAAGGGCAAGGGCTTCCCGGGCGGGAGGGGTGGTCGCTGCGGGCGATGGAACGATTTGAGACCAATTCGGTTGGCACTGCGCATCAATCGAAGCAAAAAAATCACCTGCGGATTTGAGTCCGCCGCTCGGCATGGCGGTCGGGACGGTTTGGGATTCCACGGCAAAGCTGGATGGCATCTTTCCCGTAAGCAGCAGGAAAACCAAAATGAACAACCGAGCTGACATAGTGAACAAGCTACATGTGTGAAAATGGGGATCAAGTATGTAAAACATCGAATAGGCATCACGGGCCGCCTCCACGGTTGACGCCATTTTGTGTTTTGCGTAGCTTGTGAGGTTCAGAATTCTTAATGTCAAACGCGTCTCCCCATAGAATAGAGGACTCCATCAGGCTGAGTGAGGCCGCCGGTTTTTTTCTTCCGGCAAATGATCTCCAATCGGATGAAAGCGCCAAGGGAGAGGATGTGCATTTCCAAAAAAAAAGCGAAGCCATTGTAATTCGTAATGCCGAGGGTTCTGTGATTCTTTGGAATGCTGGGGCGGAGAAACTTTACGGCGTTCCAGCATCCGACGTTTTGGGGCGGCCATGGCCCTCGGGATTCTCACGTATAAAAGAACAGGTGGTGAAAGCAGAACTCATCACTCAACAAAAAGGGGAGTGGTCGGGTAAACTCACTCAATCCACTGCGGATGGCACCGAGATAGAGGTGCAAAGCCGCTGGGTTCTTTTGCCTGCGCAAATGAGCGAAAGTTCAAATATTCTGATCATAAACACTTTAGAATTCGATTCGCGCCATCTAGAGGAAGAGCGCCTGCGCGCGCAGAGACAGGAGTGCATCGGGGTGCTTGCCGGCGGGATTGCCCATGACCTCAATAACACACTCCAACCCACAGCGATGGCTATGGATCTCATTCGCGGTCGGCTTCTTGACCCCGACAGCCAAGATTTGCTTCAAGTCGTGGATGCGAACCTCCGGAGAGCCACGGAATTCGTTCGCCAAATTTTGAGCTTCACATTGGGGGGGGCAAGCGGCATCGCGCAGGTTTCCCTCGGGGAAATTATTGCGGATATCTCGAGCTTTGCTCATCACGCTTTTCCAAAGGCCATTCAAATCCAGACCGACCTTGCGGTGGAGGTGTCCCCCGTTCTGGCAAATGCCACACAACTCAAGCAAGTCCTGCTGAATCTTTGCGTCAATGCCCGCGACGCGATGCCGGAGGGTGGGCTTTTGACTTTGTCGGTTTGCAATGTCGATCTTGATCAAGAGGCTGCAAAAAAAAATTCCATCGCAAAGGCTGGAAAGTTTGTTCGTATCAGCGTGAGCGACACGGGGTCCGGAATCCCCCAGTCTGTGAGGGATAAGATTTTCGAGCCCTTTTTTACAACCAAAGGCCCTGAAAAAGGCACTGGTCTCGGGCTGGCCACCGTCATGGGAATCGTTCGCGGACATGGTGGGTTCCTATTGCTTGAGAGCTTGGAGGGCAGAGGCACCGTATTCCAGATTTTCATTCCCGCAGCGCCAACCTCCTCGGCAACGCCCGTGTTGGCATCGCCCACCACGACAGCCGAACTTCGCGGTCACGGCGAAACCATTCTGCTAGTGGATGACGAACCGACCGTTCTCAAGCTGATGCAACGCTCGCTCGAACGAGCCGGTTATCATGTGATGACGGCCTCCGATGGACAGAAGGGATTGGATTGCTACACGGAAAACCAAGAAAAAATCGCGTTGGTTCTGACCGATATGTCGATGCCTAGCATGGGCGGGGCGGATATGATTCGGCAACTGAGAAAAAAATCCCCAAGTGTAAAAGTCATTTGCACCAGCGGCATCTTGTATCACAACGGCCAACTGGATTCCCTAGGAGCTGATAAAGTATTGGTGAAGCCATGCGACTCCAAGATGATGCTCGAAGCGATTAGGGATGTATTAAGAGCAAATTTCCCAAAAGACGCATGAGGCTTTTATAAGTCGAGCGGCGATTTTTTCAAAGAATCCCTAGAAAATGCAGCTGGATAGCTGAGTTTTAAAACGTGTCCTACCTTTCGCCCATCTACGCTCTTTTGACGATCTGCTTGGAGATGGTCGGCATTTTGCTGGCTATGCGGGCTATTTTAATGGCGAGAACGCCGCAGTCGGCGATCGCCTGGGCGGGCGTTCTGGTTTTTCTCCCCTTCATTGGAATCCCCCTTTTTCTCATTTTTGGGGAATCCCGATTTGCCGGCTACACTCAGGCGGGAAAGGGGGGAGTCAAAGCGCTGGATGAAGCACTCCATCGGATCGTGCGCCACCTCGACGGCTATAAGGTTTTTTTTCAAGGCGGATTTGCAGAACCCGAGCGGATGGCTAGAAATCTGACGAGTCTCCCAGCCACCAGCCATAACGAGGTCCGGCTATTGGTGGATGGAAACGCCACATTTGAAGCGATATTTGAAGCTGTCGACACAGCGACGGAATCCATCTGGATGCAGTTTTTCATCATCCACGACGACATTCTCGGGCGCACTTTGGCAGAGAAGCTTCTTGCGGCGGCGGGGCGGGGAGTCCGTTGCCGTGTGCTTTACGACCAAGTCGGCTCCAAGACTTTGCCAGCCTCCTGGCCGAACCGACTACGAAAAGCCGGCATCGCTGTAGAGGCTTTTGTTACCAACCGCCAGTTTGGACGCAGCTTCCAGATCAATTTTCGAAATCATCGCAAGTTGGTCATTGTCGATGCGCGGGTTGTTTTTTTGGGCGGTTTAAATGTGGGGGACGAATACATGGGCCAGAGTCGTCAATTCGGTCCGTGGCGCGATACCCATATCCGCATAGATGGACCCGCTGTGGCGGGGTTCCAGCTTTCTTTTTTGGAGGACTGGAACTACGTGGCTCGCGAGGTTCCCGAGTATCGTTTGAGGCCACCAGAGGTGACGCCAAGGCATTCGGCATCGGTTTTTCCCATCGCCACCGGGCCGTACGAAAGCTGGAGCACCTGCACGGCTGTCTACCTTTCTGCCATCCACTGCGCGACGGAACGCCTCTGGATCGCAAGCCCGTATTTTGTCCCATCCAGCCCGCTTTTTTACGCGATCTGCCATGCGGCGATTCGTGGTGTGGATGTGAGGATTATCCTGCCACAAAAGCCCGACCACTTGCTGCCGTGGCTATCCTCGTTCACTTACTACACGAAGCTCCGCGAGGCGGGGGTGAAGGTCTGGCGCTACCAGCCCGGCTTCATGCACCAGAAGGCTTTCCTCGCGGACAATGATCTCGCCATCGTGGGTTCGATCAATCTGGACTACCGTTCGTTCATGCTGAACTTTGAACTTGCGGCGGTTGTGCAGGATAAAAATTTCGCCTCCGAAGTGGAGGCGATGTTTCTTGCGGACTTCGACCGGAGTCGGCCGGAAAATCTCCGGGCTTTTGATGATGGCTCGCTCTTCTTTCGACTCCAATGCCGCGCTGCCGCATTGATGAGTCCAGAACAATAGGAATCCTAAAAAAAACGCACTTCGAGAAGCTGTCGGATGATCAGATCTTCGGCGTGTAGATCAGCAGGCGCAGACCATTGAGACAAACGAGGACGGTGCTTCCCTCGTGTCCGACAACGCCCATCGGTAGTGGCAGATGAATACCGAATGCGGCGATGAGGAGAAGGAAGATCACCGCGCTCGCGAAAACCAGATTCTGCCAAAGAACCCGACGGGCGTGACGCGCGATGGCTAGCAGGATCGAGATGTTTTCCAGCTTGTCGCCCATTAAAACCACATCGGCCGTCTCCATGGCGATATCGGTGCCCGCC
>CAIWSO010000037.1 GCA_903915315.1 uncultured Spartobacteria bacterium
ACCTCTACGGCACGGTCAACCTCCTCGAACTTTGCAAAAAATGGAATGCCGGATTCACGCTCCTGTCCACGAGCCGCGTGTATTCGATCGCGGCCATGGCTTCACTGCCGATGGCGAAATCGGCCACCCGGTTTGAAATGCCATCAACAGCAAGCGGGCCCGGATGGTCGCATTCTGGAATCACGGAGGCTTTTTCGACTCAACCTCCTGTGAGCCTCTACGGAAGCACGAAACTCTGCTCGGAATGGCTCGCCTTGGAATACGGCGAGGCGTTTGGTTTTCCTGTCTGGATCAATCGATGCGGCGTCCTTGCCGGCGCTGGGCAATTTGGAAAAGCCGACCAAGGAATTTTTTCTTATTGGATTCACAGTTGGATGGCTGGCCGGCCTCTTCGCTACATCGGATTCGGCGGATCCGGCCTGCAAGTGCGCGATTGCCTCCATCCGCGCGATCTCGCTCCTGTGCTGCTTCGACAAATAGACCATCGTGGAATGGGCAAACCACGGATCGTCAACTTTGCCGGCGGACTCCCGAATTCCATGTCTCTCAAAGAGCTTTCCACTTGGTGCACGCTGAAATCTGGGCCTGCCGCACCGAATAACGATCCGGCACGGCTCTCCGACTCGGGATCCGTACGTCCGTTCGATATTCCTTGGGCGATTCTCGATTCTTCCCTAGCTGAAAAAACGTGGGGCTGGAAACCCGAAGCCACGCTGGAAATGATACTCTGTGAAATCCAGGAGCACGCTATGAAAAATCCGGCTTGGCTCGATCTCGTCGCAGGCTGATGAAATCCGTTTTTCGTTTCTTCGGCAGGAATAGTAGGTTTAGGGCATGATTGTGATTGTTGGCGCCGGTCTGGCTGGTCTTGCGTGCGCCACCGAGTTGCACCGCCACGGAAAGCCGTTTCTTCTCCTTGATGCCGGCGACACTCCCGGCGGACGTCTACGCACTAGCTTCCGGGACGGATTCACTCTGGACCACGGGTTCCAAGTTGTCCTGAGTTCGTATAGCGCCGTTTCGAAAGTGGTCGATATCGAATCCTTGCAACCGCGATACTTTGAGTCTGGGGCTCTCCTAGCCCATGGGAGCCGATTGACGCATTTGGCCAACCCCCTCCGTCATCCCCAAGCCCTTTTTGAGAACCTGACCTCGTCGGCCTTTTCTTTACGAGACAAACTTCTCCTTGGGACTCTTGTGGCTCGCGTGACTTTGTCCAGTGATGCCGAACTGCTTTTTCGATGCAAAAGCACTCAGGATCTTTCCACTCAGGATTTTCTTCGCCGATTTGGTTTCAGCGCATTATTTGTTGCCCGATTTGCTGAACCCTTTTTTGGCGGCGTTCTTCTCGACGGAGACCTTGGTACGAGTGCCGGTCTCTTTCTCTATTATCTTAAAAAATTTACCACTGGTCGCGCTTGGCTTCCGGCTGGCGGCATCGCCGCTCTTCCCGCTCAAATGGCCTCTTCCCTCCCCGCAGACTCCCTCCGCTTGCGACTGCGCATCAAGGCCCTCGACATCAAAAACGATTGCGCCAGCGGAGTGACATTGGACAATGGCGAGCGCATCGCCGCTTCCTCCATCGTTCTCGCTCTCGACGAACCGTCCCTTTGTCATCTTCTGGGCCGACCCTCACCAGCGCCCGCGCGAAGTGTGGCCGTGGTCTACTTCAAATCCCGTCAATCCATCTATCCCAATCCTTGCTTGGTTCTTCCTGAAAGCGGTTCCGGTCGCGTGCGACATTTTGCACAAGTCACCAATGTGGCACCCGAGTTCGCGCCCCCTGGGTTTCATCTTATCAGCGCGAGCGTATTAGATTTCGCTGATTTTACCGACGAGATGCTTGCACAATCTGTTAAAAGCGAAATCGCCGCCATTTTTCCTAATGCTTCCGCCTCTTTGCAATATCTGGACACGATTCGCGTCCCGTATGCCGTGCCATCACAACCGCCTGGGTTTGCAAACCGAAAGCCATTCACTGATATGCCCAAGGGCCTTTATGCTGCTGGCGATTGGGCATCCGGGGCC
>CAIWSO010000038.1 GCA_903915315.1 uncultured Spartobacteria bacterium
CGTGTGCTGGAAAGCCGGGACGGAAATCGCCACAAGGCCGGGCCGATCCCTGCGTTTATTCTCGGTTTCGGTGCGGCCCCCACAGAGACCACCGTGCCTTGCCTGATCGCGGCTGTGGAATGGCCGGGAAGCGCTCGATTTTCGTTTGAAAGCAACGAACAGAAAATTCTCGAAGCGTCCGCGGAGGTGAACCAGTCGCAGCCTCCGGTGGTGGAGGATGGCGAATCCATGGCATCACCGCGTTCCGTATTCACTTTCAGCAAATCCGGAATGGGTGAGGCGAGTCGGAATCTGCACCGCTGGACGCGCACCCATTTGTTGCCCGACGGAAATCGGCTGCGACTCATCGACAACAATTCCTGGGAGGGCTGCAGCATGGATGTTTCGGAAAACGCGGTCCTGAAAATGATGGAGGACAGCGCGAATCTGGGCATCGAGCTTTATGTGCTCGATGATGGCTGGTTCGGCAATGGAGCCGAAGCGCGCACCTCACCGCGCGCCGGACTCGGCGACTGGCAGTTCAACAAGGATCGTTTTCCCCAAGGCCTCGACAACATCATGAAGGCCGCCAAAAAGATGGGCATCGAGTTTGGCATTTGGTTTGAGCCCGAGATGGTGAATCCCAAAAGCAAGCTGTTTCAAAGCAGGCCGGAGTGGGTCATGCGCAATCCGGGCCATGAGTTGGCGCTCCAGCGAGAGCAAGCTGCGTTGGATGTCGCGAATCCCGATGTGCAGGAGTTCATGTTTGCTTCGGTGAATGCACTGCTCACGGCCTATCCCGGCATCCGCTTCGTCAAGTGGGACTGCAATTCGAACATCAATAATCCCTACTCGCCCTATCTCGGGCCGAGCAGGCAGGGCAACATGCTCAATGCCTACAACAATGGCTATCTCGGAGTGATGCGACGCCTTGTTGAAGCGCACCCGGGGGTCGACTTTCAAGCCTGCGCCGCCGGTGGTGGGCGCGCCAATTATGGCGCCATGCGTTACAGCCAAACCTTCTGGCCGAGCGACGCGACGGATCCGCGTTATCGAATTAGAGCCCAGTGGAATTTCTCCCGTTTCATGCCGCCCTTGGCCATCACCGCTCATGTCACTCATGCCGGCGGCGAGTCGCTCCACCCGAAATTCCGCTTCGATGTTTCCATGATGTGCCAACTCGGCATGGAGGTGGACACGCGCAAATCGACGCCGGAATACCTCGCCGCAGCCAAGACCGGGATTGCCGCCTACAAGCAGGTTCGCGAGATCGTGCAATTGGGCGACCAGTATCGCCACGCGCATCCCTCGGACTCCTCAACGCCTTCGATGAATTTTGTTTCGCGCGATTTGAAGAAGGCCTTTGTCCTGGCCTACCAAATCGGGTCGGCGCCGAATCCCATTTCCTTCACCGCGCCGGTTTCCGGGCTGGACCCGAATGTTGTTTACGAAGCCGTGGAAATCAACCTGCCCGAGGGCGACGCGACGCCACGATTGGCACCCGGCGTGGAACGCCGCCAAACCGGTGCTGCATGGATGGCCAACGGCGTTCCGGTCGTTTTCACCCGGCAATGCGACAGCGCCGCAATCGTCTTGGATTCCAAATGAGTCCGCAATTTGCAGACAGCGCAGAGAAAAAAACACTGCTGCCCTATAACCGGCCGACCCCGTCAACCAACAAACAATTCCATGAATAAAACGACTCTCCTACTCAGCCTCGCGCTTTCGCTTTCCACCGCTCTTTGCGCGGAAGAATCGATAGAGAAGCAATTCCAAAACCCGCCGGATGCGGTGAAACCCTCCTGCTACTGGCATTGGTTGAACAACCATGTGGATAAGGAGGGCATCACCCGCGATCTGGAGGAGTTCAAGGCCAAGGGCATGGGCGGAGCCACGATCTACCCGGTGGCCGGTCACGGGGTTCCTAGCAACATCAGATTCCTCTCGCCCGAATGGCGCGAACTCTTCAAACACGCCGTGAACGAGGGCGCTCGCTTGGGGCTCGAGATCGGTGTGAATTTGGGCTCTGGGTGGTGTGTTGGCGGGCCTTGGACGACTCCGGAGAAGTCCGGAAGATGGTTCCTCCAGTCGGAACTCAAGCTCACCGGACCGCAGAAATTCTCCGGCACATTGCCACTGCCTGGGCCGAAGGACGGCTATGATTCGCCGCCGCTGCTTCAAGTGCCCAGGTATATCAATCTCCCGCTTGAAAAAGTGGATTATCGGGATAGTGCCGTTGTCGCTTTCCGCGAGCCTGAGCGTGCGCGACTCGGAGATGCCGATGCGCGTCGTAAGGATCTGCCGACGAAAAGCAATCGCTGGGACGCCAGCGTCTTCACCCGGCCAAGCGAGGTCACGGGCAAGGCGCTGACGCCTTGGACGGCCCTGCCCAATGACGAACCCATCGCTCCCGGCGAGGTGATCGACCTGACTTCAAAAGTCGGGCCCGATGGCAAACTCGACTGGGATGTTCCCGAAGGCTCGTGGACGATCATCCGCACCGGACATCGGATGACCGGAAGCATGATGACCTGCACAACGAAGGGGGGAGATGGTCTCGCTGTGGATTTTTTGAGTGCGTCGGCATTGGATCAGCAGTGGGAAAATATGGTCAAAATCTATCTGGAGGACGCCGGTTCGCATGTCGGCAAGACCTTGAAGTATATCGCCACCGACAGCTTCGAGGATGGATATCCGAACTGGACGGAGAAACTTTTGGCGGAGTTCCAGCGTTTCCGTGGCTACGACCCGAAGCCCTACCTGCCTGTGCTGGCGGGGAGATTGGTGGGCAGCGCCGAAATCTCCGAGCGCTTTCTCCACGATTATCGCAAGACCGTCGCCGACTGCATGGCGGACGACCACTATGGTCACTTGACCAAGCTCACAAACGAACAAGGCATGAAGACGCTTTGCGAAGCGGCGGGGCCGAGTTGGTCCCAGTCGATGTGTATGGATGGCCTCAAAAATCTCGGTCGCGTGGACATGCCCATGGGCGAATTCTGGCGGGGGCTTTTCCTGATCAATGGCCAAAACCAAGTGGGCAAACAGACCGCGAGCGCAGCTCACATCTACGGGCGCAAGACGGCCACGGCGGAAGCCTTCACTTCCTTCGCGCCGGACTGGGACAACGGCCCCGCGCTATTGAAGCCGATCGCTGATGTCGCATTTTGCGAAGGCATCAATCGGATCGCTTTTCATGGCATGACCGCCACGCGGCCGCAGGACGGGAAGCCCGGTTACGAATTTTTCGCCGGCACGCATTTCAACCCCAATGTCACTTGGTGGAATCAGGCCGCCGGGCCGTGGTTGAATTATGTGAACCGCTGCCAGGCCCTACTGCAAAGCGGTCTCTTCGCCGCCGATGTGCTCTACTACAACGGCGACGGGGCGCCGAACCTAGTCGAGGCGAAACATGTCCCCGCGGGTCTCGGCAAAGGCTATGACTACGATGTCTGCAACGAGGAGGTCTTGCTCACACGCCTCTCGGTGAAGGACGGGCGCATCGTGCTTCCCGATGGCATGAGCTACCGCGTGCTCGTTTTGCCGAACACCACGAAAATGCCCGCGCCGGTGGCGCAAAAGCTCCGCGAGTTGGTGCAGGCCGGCGCGACGGTGATCGGGCCGAAGCCCCTCACCGATCCCGGCCTCAAAAACCATCCGCAGTGCGATGACGAGGTGAAGAAAATCGGCGAGGAACTCTGGGGTGGAAAGACTGGCAAGGGCCGAGTTTTCCAAGGCAAGACCGAGCGCGAGGTTTTGCTGGCTGATGGCGTGTTGCCGGATTTCGAGGCCGCCGGAGCGAATGACACCTTCATCGACTTCATCCACCGCACGACGCCCGAGGCGGAATTTTACTTCCTCGCAAACCGCAAGGATCGCCCGGAGAAAGTCACCGCCACCTTCCGCCAAGCTGGTCGCCAACCCGAGTTGTGGAATCCCGTGAACGGCGAGCAGCGCGACCTGCCGAACTTCAAAATCGAGAACGGCCGAACGAGCATTCCGCTCGAGTTCGATCCGAACGGCTCGATGTTTGTGGTCTTCCGCAAGCCGACCACCACCACCGCAGGCCAGGGCAGCAATTTCCAGTCGTTCGAGACCGTCCAAACCCTCGAAGGCCCGTGGACTGTGCAGTTCGACAAGGAGTGGTTCTACCCAACCAGCGGCCTCACCGCCGAAGCCGCCGAGGGCAAAATCGTCTTCGAAAAGCTCGAGGATTGGAGCAAGCGCCCCGAGGACGCCGTGAAACATTTCAGCGGCACAGCCGTTTATGAAAAAGTTTTCAGTTTTCAGCCTTCAGTTTTCAGCAAGGACAAGAGGTTTTATCTCGATCTCGGAAATGTCAGTGAGACGGCGAAGGTCACGCTCAACGGAAAGGACCTCGGAGTCGTCTGGTGTGCGCCCCGGCGCGTGGAGATCACCGAGGCCCTCAAAGCGGGCGAGAACGAACTGAAGATCGAAGTCGTCAACAACTGGCCGAACCGCCTGATTGGCGACGGCAAGCTCCCTGCCGACCAACGCCGCACCAAAACGAACATCAATAAATACAATCCACCAAAAACCGGTGATCAACCCTTACATGCCTCCGGCCTCCTTGGCCCGGTGAGCATTTCGACAACGCAGTAAGACCTTTCCCATGCGAAAAAAAACGAGAATCCTTCTTGCTCTCATGCTCATGGGCTCTCTCCGAGCCGAGCAAACTCTCGAGCAACGCTTCGACAACCCGCCGGTCTCGGCGATGCCGGGCGTTTATTGGTATTTCAATGACGGCAATCTGAACTCCAAGGAGATGACGGCCGAGTTGGAGAACATGAAAGAGGTCGGCATCAATAAGGTGCTTTTCCTCGAGGTGAACTTGGGGATTCCAAAGGGGCCGGTGCAGTGGATGACCGAGACGTGGCAGAATACATTTGTCCAAATGGTGCGCGACTCAGAGCGCTTGGGGATCGATGTGAATCTGGGCATCGGGCCGGGTTGGTGCGGAAGCGGCGGGCCGTGGATCAAGCCGGAGAATGCCATGCAGCATCTGGTCTTCAGCTCGGTGGATTTCAAGGGACCGCAGAAGGTTTCCCAAAAGCTCCCCGTGCCGGATCAGCGCCAGGAGCCATTCCTCTCGATGCGGCATCCGTTTTACGAGGATTTCGCGGTGTATGCGTTCCCCAGTGTGGGCGCCGTGATTCCCGACATCAACGAGAAGGCGCTCTACAAGCGCGAGCCCTACTCTTCTTGGAAACAGGTGAAACCCTATCTGCCGACCTCCGTCCACTACACTGAGCCGGGGCCGGCGCGCGTCATCGCCCCCGACAATATCGTGGACCTGACTAAGAACCTGAAACCCGACGGCACGCTCGACTGGGAAGTGCCTGCCGGAAATTGGACGGTGGTTCGCATGGGGCGCCGCATCAATGGCGCGGGCACTCGACCAGCTCCGAGCGCGGCCGAGGGATGCGAGTCCGACAAGTTCGATGCAGAGGCGATCGATTTCCACCTCTCCAAATTCGTCGGCACCTTGTTGGAAAAAATCGCCCCGCGCGCGAAGGAGCACGGGTTGACGAATCTGCACATGGATAGCTGGGAATCCGGCGCGCAGAACTGGACGCCTGCGTTCCTCGAGGAGTTTAAAAAACGACGTGGCTATGATGCCAAGCCGTTCCTTTTGACCTATACCGGACGCGCCGTGGAGGGGGTGGAGAAGAGCGAGCGTTTCCTCTGGGATATGCGTCTCACCGCTCAGGATCTGGTGCTCGAGAATCACGCCGAGGTCGTGAAAGCGTATGCCCATAAGAACGGGCTCGAACTCTCTATCGAGCCCTACGACATGAATCCTGCCGGGGACCTCGACTTGGGCGCGGTGGCGGATATTCCGATGGGGGAGTTTTGGCAGAACGCGCTTGATTCGACCTACAGCGTCATCCAGGCGACCTCCATCGCCCATGTGATGGGGAAACCCGTCGTGGCTACCGAGTCGTTCACATCTATGGGCGGCGTGGATGTCTATCCCGCAACGATGAAAGACCAGGGAGACTGGGCGTTTGCTGTAGGCGTCAACCGGATCTTCTTCCACACCTACACGCATCAACCGCTGAGCCAGGACTACAAGCCCGGCTTCACGCTCGGGCCACATGGGGTTTATTGGAACCTCAACCAGACTTGGTGGCCGATGGTCGGTGCCTACCACCACTACCTCACGCGGTGCTCCGAGATTCTTCGCGAGGGCACCACGGTCTCCGATGTGCTTTACCTCACCCCCGAGGGTGCGCCGCACATTTTCCTGCCGCCAGAGAGCGTGCTGGAGGGAACAGGTTTCTACAAAGACAAAAAAGGCTACGGATTTGATGGCTGCTCGCCACGGATGCTCCTCGAGCGCGGGGAGGTGAAGGACGGCTTGATCTCGTTCCCCGGCGGAACCTCCTACCGCGTGATGGTTCTTCCGCAGGTGCAGACAATGACCCCGGCCCTGCTCGCAAAAGTCCGCGACCTCGTGAAAGCCGGCGCCACCATCGTCGGGAATCCGCCGCTCAAATCCCCGAGCCTCTCGGGCTATCCCGCCTGCGACGAGGAAGTCCAAACCCTCGCCAAGGACCTCTGGGGAAGCCTCGAAGCCCCCGCCGATCCGACCAAACGCACCTACGGCAAGGGCGCGATCCACTGGGGCGGCCAGCTCTCACCTGCGAACCAAGGGCCGCTTTATCCAGCCTATGATCTCACGGCAGCGATCCTGAAATCGATGGGCGTGGTCGAGGATTTCACCGCCACCGGTCCGGTGCGCTACGGTCACCGCCGCACCGACGACCGCGAC
>CAIWSO010000039.1 GCA_903915315.1 uncultured Spartobacteria bacterium
CGAGTGCCGCGATTCTGGATTTGAGAGCTTGGGTGTCACCGCTATGCAGTGCGAACGGGACAGTGGCAATTTGCACACGAGGTTTTTGTTCTACTCCTGCTACAGCTACCGCCACCCAGTTGCTTGTTCCTGCAAGTTTGTCAACTATTCCGTTGTTTCCATACTTAATGTTGAACTTACCTGCAGTGATTTTTACGGACGGAAAGGTCTCTTTCGCTACAATCGTTCCGGCAGTGGGGGTAGTGTAAAGACGCACTTCCATGGAGCGATTGCCAGTGACGCCCCTTCTATTTTCCACATGAATGCCGTCATAGGATAGAGTCTGTGCTTGAGCCCAAGACGGGAGCGCGACGGCGATGAATGCTAAGGCTGCTAATAGTGATTTCCGAGGGATGTGTTTCATAAGGCTGATAGTTCAGCATATTTTTATCGGCGCTGTCTTCTCGTTTTCTGTCAAAAAGTGGTTATTTTATGTCATTTTCACTATTTTTTGTCATTTTCACGATTCAGGACACGGAATTGATCGCAGTGAACTCTCATCCAGCACCGACAGAAGAGCCTGCGATGCCATTTTTTCGCACCTTCCCGCGATGAGTCGCCACGCGCTTGCGTGCGCCGTTCCTCACTGTATCGCCGATACTGCAGCAAGCCGTGCTTCCATTCCTAAGGCACAGGGTTTCGATGCCATGAATCGATATTCCCTCACCGATCAGAGCAGAAATTTTTTTTCCGAGCACTTGAACTCGTGGCCGAACCGCGCGGGAATTAGTGGCCGGCGGCGGGCACACCTTTCAGGTAGGTACCGTAGCCGATGATGATCGTAGAAAGAATGAGTGTAAGGATTCCAAGCACAATGAGCGTGAATGTTTTCTTCGAGGAGCCTTTCCACTCATGGAAAATCCAGCCCCACATCGTGGAGAAAACGATGATCGAGGCCATGTGGAGCGTCCATGACGAGAATCCAAAGCCGTCGACATTTGAGCCGCCCATCCGGATATGTCCCATCGAGTAGAAGAAAAATTGGAAATACCAAATGCTTCCAGCCAATGCGGAGAAAATATAATTGCTCAGCATTGGGATGCGGAGATCGCTCTTGTCAATCACCACTGGGGCTCCTCCGCCACCACCATGGTCACCTCCCGCGGCAACCAATCCGGCGTGCTCAGGAGTGGATTGAGTGGCAAGATACTGGTAGCCGGTCTTATTTTTGAGATTGAGGAGAACGCACCAGATGAAGTTCGTCGTGAACCCGCCGAGCATCACCACGATAAGGCTTGGGAGGCCCGACCAGAGTTCGTCCGTGCCCAAAGCCACAGAGGCTTTTCCGATCGGTTCACCTGCAGTCAGGCCGAAGCTGAAACAGGCACTCATCACACCTGAGAACGTTGCCACAAGCAGTCCCTTCTTGAAGTCGAACTCCTTAATCGTTTTCAATTTCTCCTCGGAGGGCATTTCCTTCTCTTTATTTGCGCCAGCGAGCGCGGCCACCCAAATACCGATCAAACAGACAGCCACACCGAGTAGCGTGATCTTGCCAGGATTTGTCGCCGCGATTTGGCCGATGGTTTCACCCACAGGAATGTCCGGCATGAAGGTCTTAAGGATCGGTGGCAAGAGCGTGCCGAAAGCAGCGCAATACCCGAGCGCTACACCCATCCCAAGCGACATACCCAGATAGCGCATCGCAAGGCCGAAAGTTAGGCCGCCGAATCCCCAAAGGACGCCAAAGAAGTAGGTCCATGCAAGTGTGGAAAAAGGCTGACTACCGATCGCGGCAGCCGGATTAATCGTCAAGATGGAGGCCAAAAGCCATGGGCACACGAGCCAAGAGAAGAATCCGCCGACGAGCCAGTAGGTCTCCCAAGACCATTTTTTGACTCCCCTGTATGGAACATAAAAAGAGCCGGATGCAAGGCCGCCGAGCCAGTGAAAAATGACGCCG
>CAIWSO010000040.1 GCA_903915315.1 uncultured Spartobacteria bacterium
AATAAAGACCGGCAAAACCCGCTACAACAAAAGCGAGAATCATAGCGACAAAAACACTTCGCGGAGAAAGCAGACCAGATGAAGTGACGCGAACCGGACCTAGGCGATCTTGGGTGTCGGCCCCTTTTTTGGAGTCCCAATAGTCATTCGCGAGGTTGGTGCCAATTTGAATGCCGATCGCACCTAGCAAAGCAGCGAAGGCATTCAGGAGATGACCCTGATTATGCGAATAAGAGAGGGCCGTCCCCAGCATCACGGGAGCAAGGGCGGCAAAAAGCGTCTTCGGTCGTATGGCAAGGAGCCAGAGCTTCGCTTGACGCTGCAGGGTCCCGCTCACGGGCGTTTGGGAAATTGACTGAAATCCGGTTTCCGTTTTTCCACAAAGGCATTCCGGCCTTCCTGTCCTTCTTCAGTCATATAGTAAAGCAAGGTGGCGTTTCCAGCGAGTTCCTGAAGGCCAGCCTGTCCATCGCAATCGGCATTGAGTGCCGCTTTCAAGCAACGAATCGCCAGCGGGGACTTTTCAAGAATCTCACGGCACCATTGCACGGTTTCGATCTCAAGCTCTTCGTATGGGACGACTTTGTTAACAAGACCCATCTCGAGTGCTTGGGTGGCATCATAGGTGCGGCAAAGAAACCAGATCTCACGGGCCTTCTTTTGCCCAACGATGCGGGCCAAATAACTGGCTCCGAACCCCCCGTCAAACGACCCCACGCGAGGACCTGTCTGACCAAACTTGGCGTTATCTGCGGCGATAGTGAGGTCGCACATCACATGCAAAACATGCCCGCCGCCGACAGCCCATCCCGCAACCATAGCAATGATGGGTTTGGGACATGTGCGAATCTCTCTTTGAAAATCCAAGACATTCAATCGTTCGACACCACCCTCGTCGGAGTAACCTGCATCACCACGAATCTTCTGGTCTCCCCCAGAACAAAAAGCCAACTCCCCTTCCCCGGTCAGAATCACGACCCCGACGGAGGAGTCGTCGCGCGCATCCTGAAGGGCCTTTCGCATCTCATGGACGGTGAGTGGTCTGAATGCATTGCGGCATTCGGGACGATTGATAGTGATTTTCGCGATGCCCTCCGCTTTTTCATAACGAATGTCTTCAAATTGCAGTGCCGGTTTCCACTCAAGAGCCATCTTCATAGGTGAACAAAATAATCACGACCAACGTGGCTTCCAATGCCGAAATTCAAGGGTTTGATCGATCAAGGAAATCGACAACGCATTGGGCCGCCTCGAATGGTTTCTCCATAAGGATCTGGTGACCGGCCCCATTGAGAATGTTGAGTTCAGCCGAAGGGGTTGTTGCCGCAAGTCTGTTTGCGATTTGAACATATTTGTCATCTTCGGAACCGGCTAAAAATAGGGTGCGCCCTTTATGCGAGCCGAATTTATCCCAGAGGGAAGGAAGGACTCCGGTACTCCATTGTTCCAGAGAATCAGCCATGGCGCGGGGAATTTGTTTCATCCTCGTTTCGAAAAAGGAATTCTTCAAATCCAAGTTTCTGGCAGAAGACTGGAATACAGGAAGATCCCACCACTGACTCAGAAACTCCCGAAAAGTGGACTCCGAGTTGATTTCTCGTAATTGATTCGCCAACTCGGAATCCGAGATTTTTCGCATCTCGCGCTCGCTTGGAATATCAAGGCCAGCAGTAGTGGAAATTCCGACAAATACTGGGAATATTTGCGGATCTGAAAGAAGGCATTGAAGACCTAGACGACCTCCGAGGGAATAACCGATCAACGTGACCTCATCCAATTTCTCCGTTTTGAGTAGGGATGCGATTTGAGTTTCAAAGGAATCTGCAGACACAGGTGGGCTTTCGCCATGCCCGGGAAGGTCGGGTGCAATAATGCGGAGATTCGGATCGAGCTTGAGGGCTGCGCGGGCAAAGACATCCCAATCGAAGCCAGTGCCCATGAAACCATGAAGACATAGCCAAGCAGAAGGCCGAGGACTTCCCCAGCGATGAGTTTTTAGTGGGGCCATTTGAAATCGAGTTCGCGAATCTGATCGGCGATAGATTTATGCAGTCTCGCGTTCTCCTCCCGATCGGTCACACACTCCACAATTCTCGGCCCAGTAGCGACTGAAGATAGACATTCCTTAAGGGCGGAAACCGATGTGGGATTGTGGTATTCGATTCCGAACTGGGCCGCAGCATCGGCGAAACCAAAGGGATGAGGGGTTTCCCAATATTTCTCTCTTTTGTCGGGACTCACAGCCAGAGGCAGGAAACGAAAGATCCCTCCACCATGGTTGTTCACGATGACTAAAGTTACGGATTGGTTCAGGAGAAGCGGCAGGGAATTCAAGTCATGTAAGGCCGCCAGATCTCCTATGACAGCCAAGACGGAACGGTCACTAGCTAGAGCGATACCAGCAATGGTGGCGATATTTCCATCGATTCCGCTTGCTCCGCGATTACCGAAAACAGGAAGCAATTTGGTCCCAAAAGACTCTGCCGAAGAATCAAAATCTCGTACTGGCATGGAGTTCGCAAGAAACAGCGTGTGGTTTAGCGAAAATGCAGCACGGGCAATGAGTCGCAAAATTTCGGGTTCAGATAGGGTATCGCTGGCTTCGAATTGATGCTGAAGAATACGCTCAGTGGATGTGTCAGCTGATTTCCAAGCGAGAGACCAATGTGGGGAAGAGGAGGAAGGGTTTGGAAACATTCTGCAAAAATCCAATATCCCCATGCGAATCAAGTTGGGCTTTTGATCCCAGGGATCGAGTGGCAATGGCGACTCCCTGACTTGAATATAGTCGCTCTCACGACATGCGCTTAGCCATTTTCCAATCCTCTTGGAGACAAGCGCCCCGCCAAAATGAAGAACCCGATTGAGGCTTGGAATATGGCTTTGCTGTAAAATCCAATCTCCATGGCGAATAATGCCAGGCATCAAACGAGCGCCTGATAATGCATCACAAAAAACAGGCCAACCGAGTCGGACCGCCCATTCGATGATCTCAGGAACATCGACTTGCTCGCACGCAGATAGCCTGCCAATGACGACAACGCCATAGTCAGTAGAAAAAAATGAGCCTAAGGATATCGGTGAAGGCGTGATTTGGGTTTGATGAAATTTCGGAAAAACAAGCGGGGCTGCTGATCCTGCGTCTTCATTTTCAAGAAGAGGTTCACGAATCGGCATATTGATGTGGACAGGGCCAGGGTTCTCCCCCGTGGCCACAGCCACAGCTTCGTGAATAGACTCAACGAGGGACTCCTTCGAGGCGAAGTCGTTTTCTGAACAAGGGAGCTCCCTCGATAAACGAACAAAGGTTCCGAAGATTCCGGTTTGAAGAATCGTCTGGTTGGCACCGGTGCCACGGAGTTCCGGCGGTCTATCTGCGGTAATAAAAATAACGGGCAATCCGGAATGAGATGCCTCCACACAAGCGGGCAGGAGGTTGGCGACGGCAGATCCACTGGTCGTGATGCAAACAGACGGAAGGCCAGATGCCATAGAGTGACCTAGAGCCGCAAAGGACATTCCCCTTTCATCGTAATGAATGGTCACCTCGATGTCTTCGATTTCTGCGAGAGCGGCAACAAGCGGGGAAGACCTTGCCCCCGGACTCATAAAAAAATGACGAACCCCAAGATGATAGAGCGTATCAATAACGATGCGCCCAGACTCGCGATTGGTGAGTGGGGACCGACTCATGGAGCTAGGATATGAAGGACACCCGAAATTTTATCCTCAAGCTCAGACCACTCCCGTTCGGCGTCCGATCCCTCAACAATTCCTGCTCCGGCAAAGACATGGAGACGGCTCTCAAACAAGTGCATGGATCGAATCGCCACACAGAACTCGGCATCCTCGCGGGAAATCCAGCCCAAGGGACCGGCATACCAACCGCGATCAAAGAGCTCATTTTCTTCAATGAAGGAACGAGCCTCCCTCGTTGGCGAGCCGCACGTGGCGGGAGTGGG
>CAIWSO010000041.1 GCA_903915315.1 uncultured Spartobacteria bacterium
CGTTAGAGCGCAGTTTCTCACTATTTCCGAGCATGAACTCAGCGAGATCGAGTTGTTTCGACGCGCGTTCCTTTTCCAAAGATTCTACAGGGCTATATAGAATGGCTAAGATGTCACCCTTCAGAACCAAAGCGCCTTCCTTAACTTTAACTTCTCGCAAAATGGCCTCCACTGGAAGACTGAGGGAAACGGAGCGCGATGGGAGGATGAGGCCTTCGGCAACAATCTCGGCGGCAGTCGCTGCGTTACTGATTTGGCAAAAAAACAGAATCGCCAAAACGGTGAAGATCTTAGCCCGCTTGAACTGATTCCATTCGAACGCAAATCCAGTGATTATTTTTTGCATCTGGATGATAGGACGTTTTCGAGAGCGATTTTCGTCTAAAAATGACCGACAGCCTTCGAGATGGTGTTTACTCGACGGTGACGCTTTTGGCGAGGTTGCGGGGTTTGTCCACGTCGCAGCCGAGTTCGACCGCGATATGGTAGGAGAGGAGTTGCAGCGGAATGACCGAAAGAATCGGGGTGAGGTAGTGCGGGCAATCGGGGATCAGGATCACGTCGTCGCAGATTTTTGCGAGGGCCGTGTCGCCTTCCGTTCCGATGGCAATGACGGGGCCTTTGCGCGCTTTGACTTCCTCGATGTTGCTGATGTTTTTTTCGAACACCGCGTCTCTCGGGGCAATGAAGATTGAGGGGGCTTCCTCGGTGATGAGGGCGATGACGCCGTGCTTGAGTTCCGCGCTAGGATACCCAGAAGCGGAAATATAGCTGATCTCCTTGAGCTTCAGGGCGCCTTCCAAGGCGATCGGGTATTGAGCCTGGCGGCCCATGAAGAGGAAGCTCTTCGAGTGGGCGTATTTTTTGGCAATGGCGGCGATCTGCGCGTCGAGTTGGAGGGTTCGGGCTACGAGATCCGGCAGTTTCTCCATCGCGGCGATGATTTCGAGTCCATCGCTGTGGGAGAGGTGGCGGATGCGTCCCAGAAGCAGCCCAAGAAGAGCAAAAATGGTGAGCTGTGAGGTGAAGGATTTGGTCGCAGCCACGCCGATCTCGGGGCCAGCGTGCATGTAGACTCCGCCATCACTTTCGCGGGCGATCGTGCTGGCGACATTGTTGCAAATGCCGAGGGTGCGGTGGCCCTTGCGCTGGCTTTCCCGCAGCGCCGCGAGGGTATCTGCCGTTTCGCCGCTCTGGCTTACGACGAAGACCAGCGTGTCGCGGTCGAGCGGGATATTGCGATAGCGGAATTCGCTCGCGAACTCGCATTCCACCGGGATGTGGGCGAGGGATTCGATGAGGTATTCGCCTGCCAGCGCGGAATGGAAGGCGGTGCCGCAACCGACGAGGACGATGCGATCCACCGAGCGGAGGTCCGCGTTCGACATGTTCAATCCGCCGAGTTTAGCCGTGGCTTCTTCGAGGCAAAGTCGGCCGCGCAGGGCGTCCCGTACGCTGTTCGGTTGCTCGTGGATTTCCTTGAGCATGTAGTGAGGGTAGTGGCCCTTGTCGACGGATTCGGCCGAGTATTCGACTTTGCTGACTTGGTAGTCGGCCCCGTTACCCGAGACGGTCGTGATTTCAAATCCCTCAGCCTGCAGGGCGATGATCTCGTAGTCGTTGAGAAAAACCACGTCCCTTGTGTGAGCCACAATGGCGCTCACGTCGCTGGCCAGAAAGTGTTCGTTTTTTCCAATCCCCAAAACGAGGGGGCTTCCGCGGCGGGCGCCGATGATGACTCCTGGGACGTCGGCATGAACGACAGATATGCCGTAGGTGCCAATGACTTGCCGTAGGGCTTGGCGAACGGCCTCGACAAGGTTGGCTTCATTTCGGGATGTGGCGCGGTCAAAGGCTTCCCCCACGAGGTGGGCGAGGACTTCGGTGTCAGTCTGGGAGTGGAAAATATGTCCACGCTCGATCAGTTGGTCGCGCAGGATTTGATAATTCTCGATGACCCCGTTGTGGACGAGGTGAAGCCGACCCGATTTGTCCGTATGGGGGTGGGCATTTTCGCGGGTGACTGCGCCGTGCGTGGCCCAGCGGGTGTGGCTGATGCCGATCGATCCCGAAACGGGATTTTTTTCGATCTCTTCGGCCAGGTTTGCGATGCGGCCGATGGATTTACGTAGGTGGATTTGGCCGCTCTCGAGAATGGCCACGCCAGCGGAGTCATACCCGCGATATTCCAAGCGACGAAGACCATCCATCAATACAGGCAGGGCATTCGAGCGACCAATGTAAGCAACAATTCCACACATAAAAGTATCGTGACATCGTCCAAGTATCCACGCAAGCTTGGAACGCCTATGACTGTTCAACCCTCCTCTTCATTCAAGTCCGAGACCCTGGCCATCATTATGGGCGGCGGCGCCGGATCACGACTATTTCCACTCACCAAAGAGCGCTCGAAGCCGGCCGTTCCGCTCGGTGGCAAATACCGCTTGGTTGATATCCCGATCAGCAACTGCCTGAACTCTGGGTTACGCGGAATTTATATCCTCACCCAATTCAACAGCGCCTCGCTTCACACGCACATCAACGAGAGCTACAAATTCGACAATTTTACTCCGAGCTTCGTGGACATCCTCGCCGCCCAGCAAACGCCAGAGGGCGCGCGGTGGTATCAGGGCACGGCGGATGCGGTCCGTCAGAACATGCGGTATTTCCTCGAGCACCGTTGCAAATATTTCATCATTCTGAGCGGAGACCAACTCTACCGCATGGATTACCGCCAGATGATCCGCCAGCATATCGAGTCTGGGGCGGACCTCACCATCGGAACGATTCCCGTCGAGCGCAAGGCGGTCCCCGGATTTGGCATCATGGCCACGGACAGCGACCGCCGCATCACGCGGTTTGTGGAAAAACCAAAGGACCCCGAAGTCATCGACTCGCTCCGCATCCCCGGCGAATTGCTCAGCCAGATCGGACATGCGAGTCAGGAGGAACTTTTCCAAGCTTCGATGGGCATCTACGTCTTCAATCGCGAGGCCCTTATCTCCAGCCTC
>CAIWSO010000042.1 GCA_903915315.1 uncultured Spartobacteria bacterium
CCAAGCCAGCGCAATCAATCCCGACTGGAACTCGCTCCCCGTGGTGCTTGATCACATCAGCCACTCCTCAGAGCTACGACAGATCATCTGCGAAATCGTGCCACCCAGACACCCCTCGCAAATCTATGAGGGTCTTCTCGAAGGCGTTTTCCTTTTTGCATTGATGTGGATTCTTCGTACCCGTTTCCGCCTGCAAAATGGTGTTCTCACCGGCGTGTTTTTTATCGCCTACGCCCTGCTCCGCATACTGGGCGAGATGTTCCGCGAGCCCGATGCACCACTGACCGCAGGGCTCACAAGGGGGCAGTTCCTGTCGCTTTTCATGATCCTGATGGGGGTCGGATTTCTAGCAGGTTCAAAGTGGGCGCGGACATGGCCATCCCAATTTCGGGCATGATAAAAAAACGGCACCTCGCTACCGCTCTGATTCTAGTGATCGGCGCTGTGCTTCTCATGCGCGTTCCTGACTTCCAATCCATCCCAAATCCCGCCAAAACTTTTGATGAAGCGAAGACGTTTTTTGAAAATATCCGCCGTGACGAAGCGAAACTTCCACTCAGCGCAGAAGGGTACAGTCGCCTGTTGGATCATGGCACAAAAACTCCCCGGGCCATCGTGCTCTTGCACGGACTGACCAATTGCCCTGAGCAATTCCTTCCACTCGCCCGAATCCTCCATGCCAAAGGAGCCAACGTCATCATCCCCCGAGCCCGCTATGCGGGATTCGCAGATAGGCTCAATACCATCCAAGGATATCAAAGCGGACAAGATCTCCTCGACCAAGCGGCAGTGGGATTAGACATTGCCGAAGGTCTTGGCGAACGAGTCAGTGTGGTCGGCTTATCCGGAAGCGCTATCGCCGCGGCATGGATGGCGCAGCATCGTGACGGCGTGAACGAGATGGTGCTCATCGCTCCTTTTTTTAGTTTGGACAGCATACCCGCTCCCTTGATCGATGCTGGGGCGGCCTTCCTCTCGCAAGCGCCCAACTTTTATCGGTGGTGGGACTCGGAAAAAAAAGAAAACCTCGCGGGCCCCAAATATGCATATCCGAGATTCGGTACCCGATGCATGGCGAGCACCATCCAGCTTTCTCGAAACGTTCGCGAAAACCTTGCCATCTTACCACCTAGAATGAAGGCCATTCACTTTCTCCTCACGGCATCGGATACCGCCGCAAACAATCCGGTGACTAAAAAAATCGCTGCGGCACTCGCGCAAACGCATTCCGCTCACGTCACGATCGAAGAATTTCCAGCCGAATTGAAAATTCCACACGACATGATCGACCCATCCCAACCCCATGCCAACACCGAGATTGCTTATAAAAAAATTCTGGAACTCCTCGATATGAACGATTCCACAACGGTAGAATAATCGATTTTTGCTGGAAAGAAGCCCCTCGTGGCCTCATTGTATAATCATGCAGATACACATCACACCGCGTAACCTAACCCTCACTGGTGCCATCTATGAATTTGTGGCCGAAAAAGTCAGCCACCTTGAAGGTCATGGTGAACAACTCATCGCCGCGCACATTGTTTTGCTTCACAATCACGACAGGAAAAAGCCCTACTGCGTGAAAGTCCATCTCGCCCTTGCTGGACCTGATATCCACGCGGAAGATGCCGAGGCCGATCTCTATGTCGCGATCGACAAAGTCGTCGACAAACTTTCCCGTCAAATCAGCAAGCTTAAAACCCGCAAAAAAGATCACGACAAACACCGCACGCAACAGAAGCGCGAAGCGGTCAAGCGCGGATTCGCGCGGCCTTAATGCCCCGTGGAAGACTACAAGGTCAAGCTTGAGGTTTTTGAAGGTCCGCTCGACTTGCTGCTCTACCTCATCAAACGCGATGAGGTGGATATCTATGACATTTCGATCGAGCGAATCACCAAGCAATACCTCAGCTACCTTGATGCCTTTCAGGTTTTAAATATTGAGCTCGCAGGGGAGTTTATCGTCATGGCGGCGAATCTCCTCTACATCAAAAGTCGCACCCTGCTGCCCGTAGAGCAGCAGATGGCCGAAGAGGACGCGGAAGAAGATGATCCCCGTTGGGAACTCATCCGCCAACTGATTGAATACAAAAAGTTCAAAGAGGCCGCATCGCTAATGAGGGATCAAGAAGCGATGCAGGAAAATCTCTTCGCCCGTGTTCCAGTGACGCCCGACTTGGCGCCTTCCGAGAATCTCCTTGTCGATGAGGTGGGGATTTTTGATCTCATCCACGCCTTTCAAAAAATCCTCAAACGCTTGGAAAAAAAGCCAGAGGACCTCCGCGAGATTTTTGCCGAAAATTTCACGGTCTCCGACAAGATCGACCACGTTCTGCGTCTCACCTCAAGCGGAGTTCCAATCCGCTTCGAAGAACTTTTTGCTGATGCCGCCGGACGCACCGAAATCGTGGTCACCTTTCTAGCCATGCTAGAATTAATCCGCCTCAAGCAACTGCGCGTCCGCCAGGAATCGATGTGCGCTGAGATCTGGATCGACCGAATCGGCATCGTAGAACCCTCTTTACTATGAGCGACGAACCCGCCTTCCCACTGCACCGTATCGTTGAATCCCTCCTTTTTGCTTCGCAAAAACCCATTTCGCCAAAAGAACTCTCCTCCATTTTCAAGGGCGCGGCCGAGGCGGCGAAGGACAACCCGTCCATAGCCTGTTATGCCAAGGTCAAGCGCGACCAACTGGAGGAGGCTATTCAAGAACTGGAAAAGGAATATGCCGAAACCGGACGCTCATTTGAAGTCCGCGAAAGCGCCGCCGGTTGGCAACTCGTCACGAAGGCCGACTTCTCGCCTTGGTTGCGCCAACTCTTTCCTGAAAATCGCCAAGCCCGCCTCAGTGCCCCAGCGATGGAAACCCTCGCCATTATCGCCTATCGCCAACCCATCACCCGCGCCGATCTCGAAGCCGTGCGCGGCGTGGCAGTGGATGGCGTAATGCAGACCATTCTGGATCGCGGACTCATCCGCATCGCCGGTCGATCCGACATCCCCGGTCGCCCCCTTCTTTACGAGACAACCCAGCATTTCATGGAGCACTTCGGGCTGAAAACACTCGATGATCTTCCAAATGCCGCCGAACTGCGCAAAATCCCTTTGCCAAAAGCGGAAGTTCCAGAGCCTGCAAAAGCGACTGAACCTGCCGCTGAAGATACGACCGCAGCAGCAGAGCCCACCGCAGATCTTTCTCTCTCAGAATCTGCGCCTGCCGAAAACATCTCCGACGCGACCGAAGATCGTCACGAGGTGGAAGCTCCCGTTTTCGAGGAAACCGCCGCGCCTGTTGAGAATTCGGAACCCGAGCCCCAATCATGAACGACCTTGCCGGACTTCGAGACAAGATCGACGCGATAGACACAGACTTGCTTCGCCTCCTCAATCAGCGCGCCTTGCTCGCCAAGGAAATCGGGGCCATTAAAAACCTCCACTCCCTCCCGATCTACTCACCCGTGAGGGAAATGAAGCTCCTTCGCAGTCTCGTCGAAAGAAGCGAGGGACCTCTGACCCGAGAGGCGATTCACGCAATCTACCGCGAGATCATGTCAGCCTCCATCGCCTTGGAGAAAGACGTCGCGATCGCTTGTCCGGGACCTATTGGCAGCCCTTCCCACCGCATAGCGTTGGCAAAGTTTGGCTCAAGCGTTCGCTACCTTTGCGCCGACTCGATCGCGGGAGTTTTTCAGGATGTCGCAACGGGAAAAGCGGACTGCGGGGTCGTTCCACTGGAAGATCCCGGTCATGGCTTTCTCAATGCGACCTTGGATGAACTGGCTCACACAACCCTATCGATTTGTGCCGAGATCTCCCCGGACTCCAGCGCCAATGATAAAACTTCCGATGGACGCTACATCATTATCGGATCCCAAATAAACACTCCATCCGGAAACGACCAAACCATGGTCCTACTCCGCATTGAAAATAAACCGGGATCGCTCGTGGCTGCCCTTGAGCCTTTTAAAGAAATGCACATCAACCTCACCCACTTTGCCACGAGGGCAACCCGTGCAGGAGATGAAACTCTTTTTTTCGTGCAAACCGACGGCCATAAAAGCGACCTGCAGGTTCCGGAACTCCTCGAGGCCCTTGCCAAAAATTGCCGCGAACTGAAGATCCTCGGCAGCTACCCGAAGCCCCTTCTTTGAAGACGATACTCGATACGATCCTAGCTGACGTGCGTGAAGAGGTCGCCGCGGCCAAGTCCGCGAACCCCCTTAGCGAAATCCGCGCCATGCTTGCAGATGCACCTCCTACCCGGGATTTTGCTGAGGCACTGAGTTCCCAATTTTGCCTCATTGCAGAGATCAAGAAAAGATCCCCGAGCGTCGGTCCCATGCGAGAGGAGAATGTGAACGAGGCCGCCGCCGCCTACTCGGCCTCTCCAATTGTGAAAGCTGTCTCGATCCTCACCAATCAGCGCCACTTTGGAATGAGCATCCACGACCTTGCAGCCATCCGATCCACTATCCCCCATCCTGTATTGCGGAAGGATTTTTTTGTAGATGAATACCAGATCCACGAAGCCCGCGCCTATGGAGCCGACGCCATTTTGCTGATGGCCAATGTGCTGGAAACCTCAAAGCTGGCGACCTTCCACGCCCTCGCCTTGGATCTGGGAATGGAATGCCTTTTTGAAGTTCATACACTGGATGAGATCGCCACCCTCCCCGCCAAGGCACGCGTGGTGGGTATCAATAGCCGTAAATTTAAGAGCCAAACCGGATTTGCAGGATTAGCAGGTTCCTCGGAGAAGGATTTCAGTCTCGAATTGGCGGCCTTTGAACTTGTTGGCCACCTGCCGACCGGAGCGATCCGCGTCGCTGAAAGCGGCATCACTCCGGCGAACCTCAAGTCGGTATCGGAGAAATTTGAGGCCGCGCTTGTTGGCACATCCCTGCTTCGAGATCCGCGCGGAATCCGTGCATGCCTCTCTGATTTTGAATCCGCCATCGCTCACTGAGTCGCCCCAAAAACGAATGACATCAAAAAAAACATCCTCTCGCCTTGATGGTCGCGTTCTGGCTGTGGGTCTTTTTTTCCTTTGTGCAGCGGCCTTTTCAGGCACCGTTTGGAACTACTGGAGGAACAATCCCTTGACCCTCGAGGCTACGCTTCAATCCACTGGCAGCCCCGCTGTTGTGAAGGCCAGATTTCCCCGCACATCCAACATCCATGAGGGGAAGCGCGTGGTTGTCCAAATCGAAGGCGATAGTGTGGTGGCCCGTGCCGGCGTTGTGACGAGCCTCGAAAAGGACAACTGGACACTCATCCGAATCGAGTCGCCGGTAACCACTCCCGTTGGGTCCCGCGCGAGCGTCAGCATTGACGGCACGATCGACCGATAAGAATTTCGGGACAATGTCGAGTCTTTTTTTGCCTGCTGAAATTTTTTAAAAAAACAGATTGTGATATCTCGAAAGTGGCAGATATGGTCTTCGCCCACTTAACTACCTAACATTTATGGCAAACCTAACTAAACGGGATCTGGTAATGCAGATCAGCAAATCCACTGGCATCACCCAACAAGAAGTCTTCGAAGTCATCCAACAAACCTTGGACGGCATCACTGAGGCTCTTGCCACTGGTCGCGATGTGGAACTCCGCAACTTTGGTGTGTTTGAAGTTCGCCTCACGAAATCCCGCGTGGGCCGCAACCCAAACAAGCCAGAAAACGACGTGGTCATCCCTGCCCGCGCTACCGTGAAATTCAAATCCGGTAAAATCATGCGTCAGCGCGTTCTTCTTCGCACTGATGAACTTCGTGGAAAAGGCAACGCCGCAGCGACAGCCTGAAGCCACTAGCTGACTCACGGATGCAATCCATCCGTATTCGTGGGGCTAGGCAGAATAACCTCCGAGGTATCGACCTCGACCTCCCGCTTGGTGAGCTGATTGTTGTCACCGGACCAAGTGGGAGTGGGAAATCGAGCCTAGCCTTCGATACCATTTACGCCGAAGGGCAACGGCGGTATGTAGAGACGTTCAGTCCCTACACCCGCCAGTTCCTAGAGCGTATGGATAAGCCCCTTGCCGACTCGATCGAAGGCATCCCGCCTGCCATTGCGATCGAGCAGGCAAATAATGTCCGCACGACACGGTCGACCGTAGGGACGATCACGGAGATTAATGACTATTTAAAACTCCTCTTCCCACGTGTGGCCAAGGGGTTTTGCCCAAGCTGTAAGCGCGAAATCGCCCAAGGCACTCCAGGTTCGATCCTTCGCGAAATCGTCTCTCAATTCGAGGGAAAGCAGGTTCTCCTCACCTTTGGGGTCAACGTGCCAGAAGACTCGAAACCGGCCGATTTTTTTGATTTTCTTCAGCAGCAGGGTTATCTCCGCGTCCATCTGAGCGGTAAAATCCACCGCACAGACGAACCTCCCACAGTCAAGCGGTTACCAGCGACACTCCAAGTCATCCAAGATCGCTTGGATATCTCCTCCACGGAAGCCGCCAGACTCTCCGAGGCCATTGAGTTTGCGTTACGTCTAGGCACAGACAAACTTAACATCATCGATCCCGAGAGCGGCAAATTGCATCCCTTTTCGTCTGGATGGCACTGCGCGCACTGCGACGAAGACATTCGCCCTCCCTCTCCGGGTTTATTTAGTTTCAATAGCGCCCTCGGCGCCTGCCCGGCCTGCAAAGGCTTCGGCCGCATCATTGGCATCGACTTCCAGAGAGTCATGCCCGACAAGGCGCTATCCATTTTAGACGGCGTCATTCGCCCTTTCCAATCAGGCCAATCTGCGGAATGCCAGGATGACCTGCTTCGCCACGCCCGCAAGCGGGGTTTGGACATCAACAAGCCATTTGAAAAGCTGTCAAAGGCAGCCCAGCAATGGATCATCGACGGCGACGAAGGCCTTGATCCCAAGGAAGCGTGGGACTCGGGACAGTGGTATGGCGTGAAAGGGTATTTTGCCTGGCTGGAGAGCAAATCCTACAAAATGCACATTCGTGTGCTCCTGAGCCGATACCGGAGCTACCAACCCTGCGAGAGTTGCCATGGCGGTCGCTTCCAGCCAGAAACCCTGAATTACCGCATCGACCCACCGGGGTTGACGATTGCCGGACTGGCTGCCGTCCCACTTTCCCAACTCGGGCCATTGCTCGAAAATCTGGAACTTCCTCCTGCGGATAACAGCGCCAAGCTGGTCCACAACCAAGTGCTCGCAAGGGTCAACTACCTTCGAAAAGTCGGCCTCGGCTATCTGACACTTGACCGCCCCACCCGCTCGCTCTCGGGTGGCGAAATCCAGAGAGTGAACCTCACGACGTGCCTCGGAGCTTCTCTCGTTAATACCCTTTTTGTTTTGGATGAACCCAGTGTGGGCCTCCATCCGCGTGATACCGGTCGCCTCATAGAAGTCCTCGAAGGCCTTCGCGACAAGGGCAACACCCTCCTGGTTGTGGAGCATGAGGAAGCCGTGATCCGTTGCGCCGATTACCTCGTGGATATCGGCCCAGGCCGTGGATCCCTCGGCGGCGAGCTCCTCTATTCCGGCCCAGCGGTGGACTTCCCCAGCACGAATTCCCTAACAGCGGATTACTTGGAAGGTCGCAAAGCAATTCGCATTCCGAAACGCCGACGCAAGGCCGAAAATTTCATCGAACTTCGCGGAGTCAACCATCACAACATCAAAAATCTCAACGTGAAATTTCCGTTGGGTGTTTTTTGTGCAGTGACAGGTGTTTCTGGGTCTGGAAAAACCTCGCTCGTCCGCGACGTCCTCCACCGCCACCTCCAAGGTGAAGATCCTAGTGAAGATGAGGCTGCCGGATTTGTGAAATCCATCACCGGCGACGAAGAAATCGACGAAGTCGTCATGGTCGATCAATCGCCGCTTGCCAAGAGCCCACGCTCGACACCGGCCGTTTACCTAGGTGTTTACGATCACATTCGTGAACTTTTTGCAGATACCAAGGAGGCCATCGACGCTGAATTCACCGCTTCCACCTTCTCTTTCAACGCAGGAAAAGGACGCTGCGACCGCTGCGGCGGATTGGGATTTGAGAAGGTCGAAATGCAATTTCTCAGCGACCTCTACCTTCGTTGCTCGGAATGTGATGGCACTCGCTTCCGCGCTCCCGTCCTCAAAATCAAAGTGCAGGACAAATCCATCCACGATGTCCTAGAGATGACGGCCGCCGAGGCGATCACCTTTTTCAAACCCCTCGACCCGCAGAAAAAGATCACGGGTCCGCTGGCTCTTTTATCAGAGGTCGGCCTGGACTACCTTCGCCTTGGTCAACCCGTCAATGCACTCAGCGGCGGTGAGTCCCAACGCCTCAAGCTCGTTCATCACCTCACCCGCAAATCGAATGAGCAATCGATGCTCATTTTTGACGAACCCACAACAGGCCTCCACTTTGATGATGTCGCGCTGCTGATCAATGTCTTCAACCGCCTCGTCGAAGAGGGAAAAAGCGTGATCGTGATCGAGCACAACTTGGAAGTCATCAAGTGTGCGGATTGGGTCATTGATATTGGACCAGAGGGAGGCTCGGAAGGCGGCTTGATCGTGGCTGCAGGCACACCCGAAAAAGTCGCTGAAGTGCCAGCATCCCATACCGGCCGATTTTTGATTCCCATCCTCGCCGGCCAGCAGGCTCGTATCGCCGAGGAACCCCGTCGCCCTCGCCCACCCAAGGATTCGTCTCGCGATATTCGCATCCGTGGTGCCCGGGAACACAATCTCAAAAACATCTCGGTGGACATCCCCCGCGATGGCATGGTGGTGGTCACCGGCCTTAGTGGCTCGGGCAAATCCACCTTGGCTTTCGATATTCTTTTCGCAGAGGGCCAGCGCCGCTTTTTGGATAGCATGTCGCCTTACGCCAGGCAATTCATCGATCAACTCGAAAAACCCGATGTGGACTCGATCGAGGGCCTGCCTCCGAGCGTGGCGATTGAGCAGCGTGTCACCCGAGGCGGAGGCAAATCCACTGTCGCTACGGTAACAGAAATTTACCATTTTCTCCGTCTCCTCTTTTCCAAACTGGGCGTTCAAAATTGTCCGGATTGCAATGTCCCCGTGGAAAGCCGTACCCCGACAGCGATTGCCGCCGAGGTCTCGGAAAAAGCCGTTTCGGGAAAGGTGCGTCTCTTCGCCAATCTTGTGAAAGCACGCAAAGGCTACCACACCGATATCGCACGTGCGGCTGCTCGCCAAGGTATCACGACGCTTCTCGTCGATGGCGAATTCATGGCTGTCGAAGGATTCCAAAAGCTCGAACGCTTTAAGGAACACACGATCGACGCGCTCATCGGCGAACTCACGGAACCGAACGCAAAAGCAGCCGACGACCTCGTTCGCCAAGCCCTCAAGATCGGTAAAGGCACCGCCCGCATCGAGGATGCCAAGGGTGTTTCCTCCATCCTCAGCACGGAAATGAACTGCCCATCTTGCAGTCGGGCTTTCGAACCCCTCGACCCCAGATTGTTTTCCTTCAACTCTCCTCATGGCTGGTGCACGCACTGCCGTGGATTCGGCGAGGTTTGGAGCGGACTCGGATCTGTCAAAGATTTTGAAAGCGCCATCGAGGCGGAATTAGATGAGGAAAGACGCCATGAAGGTCTTGAGGACGAGGAACCACGTCCCTGCCCAGTCTGCAAAGGCGCCCGCCTTAACGAAACCGCGACCAACGTCTTTCTTCAAAAAAATTCGATTGCCGATTTCACTAAATCGCCCGCCACCGATGCACTCGAGCTTTGCGATAAACTGACCTTCACCGGCGGTTCGGCAGAAGTCGCACGGGACATCATTTCGGAAATTCGCCAGCGCCTCCAATTCCTCGCCAAGGTGGGCCTGGATTACCTTTCCTTGGATCGTAGCGCGAAGACACTCAGCGGCGGGGAAGCCCAGCGCATTCGACTCGCAGCCCAACTCGGATCCAACCTTCGCGGCGTTCTATACGTTCTCGACGAACCGACGATCGGGCTCCATCCACGCGACAACGAACAACTCCTCGATGCACTCCAAAGCCTCGCAGCAAAAGGCAACTCGCTGGTGGTGGTCGAACATGACGAGGAAACCATGCGCCGTGCCGATCGCATCATCGATCTTGGTCCGGGTGCCGGCACCCGCGGCGGAGAAATCATCGCCTCGGGTACCATGACGGAGATCATGGCCAATCCAGCCTCACTGACTGGCCATGCCCTTCGCGAACCCCAAAAACATCCTTCACGCGGCATGCGTCGAGCGGCAGCCACCGAGTGGCTCGAAGTCAAAGGCGCGAAACTCCACAACATGCAGGGCGAAGACATTCGTATTCCCCTCCACCGACTCACTGCGGTGACCGGTGTTTCCGGCTCGGGAAAAAGCACGCTGATTCGTGGCGTGGTCGTACCCGTGGTTCGCGATGCCCTCGCTCGCAAGAAAGCCCCAATTTATTCCGAGCTTTGTAAAAGCGTGGAAGGATTTGAATCCTTGGGAGGTGTTCTAGAAGTCGATCAATCGCCGATCGGCAAAACGTCACGCTCGACCCCGGCGACCTACGTCAAGGTCTTCGACGAGATCCGTGCGCTTTTTGCCACCCTCCCCGCTGCCCGCATGCGCGGCTACACCAGCAGCCGGTTTTCGTTCAACAATGAAGGCGGTCGCTGCGAATCCTGTCTCGGCCAAGGGGTGATCAAACTCGAAATGAGCTTCCTCCCGACCAGCTACATGCCTTGCCAGGATTGTCTCGGACGCCGATACAATGCCTCCACTCTGGAAATCCTCTACAACGGAAAGTCCATCGGCGACGTGATGGATATGTCGATCGATCAGGCGATGGAGTTTTTTGCCTCGCACCCCAAGATCCGTCGTTCCATCGGTCTTCTCCAAGAAACGGGCCTCGGCTACCTCAAACTGGGACAACCCAGCCCCACACTCAGCGGCGGCGAGGCCCAGCGCATCAAGCTCGTCACCCAACTCACCCGTCGGGCAACCTCCTCGAGTGAGGAAATCCGAACCACCCGCAAAGGGAAATCCACTCTCTACATTCTGGAGGAACCGACCATCGGACTCCACGCCCACGATGTCGCCCAA
>CAIWSO010000043.1 GCA_903915315.1 uncultured Spartobacteria bacterium
GCCTGACGGATTCCTCTCCCCTCAAGATTTGACCCTCCTTCTTGAGATCGGAGCCCTGCCATACCCTGACGAGTCCGTCACCCCTCTCGGTCTTGCGACCAACTTCAGGGCTTACGTTTCACAGTCCAGTTGGCATCAGCTTTTTGATTTGGGCTGGGGTGATGCCGTTTTTTTCACTTCGCTTCAACATCCGCGTACGCAATGGGGAAGCGATCGACTATTCAGTGACAGCCTGAATTTTGCTACGGACTCCACTGTGCTTCCACTCAAGGCTTTTGATTTGGGATTTGAATGGGATTTCCGTTAAGAAACCTCTCCACATGCTTAAAGTCTACACCTACAAGCCCTGCTCCACGTGCCGAAATGCGACAAACTGGTTGCGCGCTCAGAGCCTCGATTTTCAAGAACTCCCTATCCGCGAAACTCCGCCAACCAAGAGCGAACTCAAGTCCATGTTGAATGCGTGCGAGGGGCAAATCCGCTCTATCCTTAATACCTCCGGACAAGATTATCGTGATCTTGGGCTCAAGGACAAACTCGACGGAATGGACACCGATGCGATTTTTTCCCTCATCAGCCCAAACGGCAACCTCATTAAGCGCCCCTTTGCCATCGATGTGGAACGGGGAATTTTCTTGGCGGGATTTCGCGAAGAAAAATGGAAGCGTGCTTTCGCCGTGTGACGAAAGCGGATGACTTCCTTAAAAATCAGCGAATAAGCCCCCAACGCTCGCTGAAGGGCCAGTAGACTATAAGTCCACGCCCAGCGACATTGCGCTCAGGAACGATGCCCCAATCGCGGCTGTCGCGGGAATGGAAGCTATTGTCTCCGAGAGCAAAGTAGCTATTTACCGGAACAGTGAATGTATCATCAGGCGTACCAAGATAACGGAAGGCCGGTCCTCCGCGCCCGGCATTGGAGTAACCTTGATACCCCTCCTTCATGCTCATCACTCTCTGAAAAGCTAAGTTGGCGGGCACTTTTCCATCAATGTAAAGAAGAGGGGGGGCGATCCGAAGTGTTTCGCCGGGCATTCCTACCAATCGTTTGATGTAATGTTGGGAACCCATCGCCGGATCCAAACCCGACTCGATCTCTCGAATGCCCGTTGTTTTAAAAACGAACACATCGCCGCTCGAGGGCTTAACAAAATTGTAGCTCATTTTATCCACAAAAACCTGGTCGCCGGTATCCATATGCCCACGGGCTATTACCTCGCCGGCGGCAAACTGACGTCCGGGCACCACACGAAAATACCGCATCAGCGGATCGCGAGGAACAAATAGCGTGTATGTGTTGTGACGGCAAACGATCTGGGTGAAGGTGAAAAAATTCGCATAGGTTTTCTCACTCAGCGAGACGACGACATCCTCCTCTTTGGCGCGAAGATCAAAGGAATGGCGGCCTTGGACGACAAACTGGAATGCCCGGATGAGGGGATTCGGAGGCGGCGTGTCGGTCGGAACCCCTACGATACCATAGAGTGTGGGTTGCATCGAACCGGTCGGAATACGAAAGGGCTGAATCAAGAACGCCTTGACGCCAGCAGCAATCACGACGGCCACAAGGAAAACCTCGATATTCTCGCGCAGAGAAGCGTTTTTAGGAGGCGGGAGGCATTTGCCGATCAGATCATCGAGGCGAGTGGTGGCCACGGAAACAGCTTCGCGACTGCGCGCTCGAATGGCGCTCCGTAGATCCAAAATGCCCGACTCAATCTGGCAAACCTGCGCGTGCTGGAGAATGTCCTTTTTGTAGGCAAGGAACTTCTTCGCGCCATGCATGTAGTTTTTGGCATCCTTGATATAGCGGGGCGTGAATAAAAACATAAGGGCCGAGTGGATTTTGGGGCGAGGGGGCTTAGCTGGTTCGCAAGACCTGCACAAAGGCTTCCTGTGGAATATTGACCGTGCCCACGGCCTTCATGCGTTTCTTGCCTTCTTTTTGCTTATCGAGGAGTTTGCGTTTGCGTGAAATGTCGCCGCCATAGCACTTCGCTGTGACGTTTTTACGCATGGCGCTCACGTTCTCTCGGGCGACGATCTTTCCGCCGACAGCGGCTTGAATCGACACTTGGTAGAGCTGTGTCGGAATGACTTCCTTAAGCTTAGCCGCCAAGGCGCGTCCACGGGCTTCGGCTTTTTCGCGGTGAACGATGGAAGAAAAGGCATCCACTGGCTCCCCATTGACGAGCATTTCCAGTTTCACCATCTTGTTCGCACGGTAGCCGGCCTGCTCGTAATTCATCGAACCATACCCACGGGTGATCGACTTCATCTTGTCCACAAAATCCACGAGGATTTCGTTCAGCGGAAGTTCAGTGGTCAGCATCACCCGCTTGGTGTCGATGGACTCCGTGTGACTGACCTCGCCGCGTTTTTCCATAATAAGCTGCATGATAGGCGAGATGTATTCATTCGGAATCATCACGAAACAGCGCACCATTGGCTCGCGGATCTCCTCGATCACACTCGGATCGGGGAGTTGATCGGGATTGTCCACACGGAGAAGTTCGCCATTGGTGCGCAGAACCTCATAGATCACCGACGGGTAGGTGGCGATGATGTCCATGTCAAACTCCCGACGCAAACGCTCGAGGATGATTTCCATGTGAAGGAGGCCGAGGAATCCGCAACGGAAGCCAAAGCCAAGCGCCACGCTCGATTCAGGCATGAATTGGAATGCAGCATCGTTGAGCTGCAATTTGGCCATGGCCGCTTTGAGATGCTCGAAGTCCGCTGTGTTGATCGGATAAATGCCGCTGAAAACCATCGGCTGCACGACTTGAAAACCGGGTAGGGGCTCCGTGGCAGGTTGCCTTGTGCCGGTGAGCGTATCTCCCACTTTCACTTCGGCACTGGTTTTGATATTTGCAATCACATACCCGATGTCGCCGGCAATGAGCTTTTCGCGGGCGAAAAATTTCGGGTTTTGCGGTTTGAAAACGCCGACTTCCTTAACCTCGTAGGCCTCATTTGTGGACATGAGTTTGACGGGATCGCCGGCCTTGATCGAGCCTTCCATCACACGGGTATAAATAACAACCCCGCGATAGCCGTCAAAGTGGGAGTCAAAGGTGAGGGCACGCAAGCGGGCGTCGGGCTGACCAGTCGGAGCCGGAATACGCTCGATAATGGTCTCAAGGATCTCATGAATGCCAATGCCGGCTTTCGCGCTGGCCATGATGGCTTCCTCGGCCGGAATGGCGAGGATGTCCTCCAGTTGCCGTTTGGCCATTTCTATGTCCGCATTTGGTAGATCAATCTTGTTGATCACGGGAATGATCTTGAGCCCTTGTTTCTCGGCAAGGTGGACATTGGCCACGGTCTGGGCCTCGACCCCCTGAGCCGCATCAATGATGAGAAGAGCACCTTCACAAGCGGCAAGGGAGCGGGAAACCTCGTAGGTGAAATCCACATGGCCCGGGGTATCGGACAAGTTCAACTTGTAAGTCTTGCCGTCCTTGGCCGTGTAATCCATCGCGATCGGGTGAGACTTAATAGTGATGCCACGTTCACGCTCCAGATCCATGGCATCGAGCATTTGTTCCTGAGATTCCCGTTTCTGAATAGTGCCAGTGGCCTCAAGCAAACGATCGGAGAGCGTCGTTTTGCCGTGATCAATGTGGGCGATGATACAAAAGTTGCGGGTGTTTTCGATAGACATGAAAGGTCGGGAATATCGGGCACAACTGGGTCGCGGTCAATGCTGTGTTCCGGATTTACGTTGGAATCCCATCATTCCTCCAGCTAGAGTGCATCACAGAATGAGCGATTCCCAACATCCCGAACCACAAGAACCCAAGCCACGATTCCGTCTCAATGTGCAGGTTTTCCAAATTTTCGGACTCGTCATTATCGCGCTTGCCTTACCTTTCACGATCCTCATTCTGGGGCTCTTGGACATCCGTAAAAACACGAAGCCCAATACTCCGGAGAAGATCACGGAAACAAAACAAACTTCCGACGAGCCTCCAGGCCTTCGCTCCGCATTCAACTCCATAGCGGAATCCCTGATGCCTACGCCGCTCCTCGAAGACGGAATCCGTCGCTTTCTCTATGTTTATAAGAAAACGGACAGCGCCACAACCGAGTCGGACCTCAAGCTGACCCTAGAAAGGTTGGGCGCTATTTGCCTCGATGCATCCCAGACACGACGCCAAAAATATCTGGCCCATATTCCCATCCAGCAAGCTGAGAAGTTCGAATCTGACCTTGTTGCGCTGGAACCCTCAGAAAAGCCCAGGCATCCTTTGAACGTAAATTCACAGGCTAGTGTGTCCTATGAAATCACAATCCAGCGGAATTGAGTTAACCAAAGACTAACTTGATGGCGCGGTTTTCAGCAACCGATTCCGGGCAAGTAACGCTCAAACCCGAAATGGTTTTATAATCTGATGCGGGCTTTCGGGCCAGCCTCGGAATTTTTGTAACCACAGAGAGAAGCTGTGGGTTCATTAAAAACACAAATAACAGATCCTCACAGATTTCGATATATATCGAGTATGTATTACATGTATTATGTGATGTTATTGATATGTCCATTTGCGGGAGGATTTAGATGATGTGTGAATAACTTACGAGCAACTAGGCGCTCGGCTGAAATCCCCTTGGAATCCCCTTCAAGAGGATGATTTGTTCACAATGCGGATCCAAGGACTGTCGCCCAATCGTTGAGAGAATGCCGCCAAGTCAAAAATAAGCGGGACTAATAAAAACAACGGACCGCAACTCTGTCCGTGAACAAATTCAGGTAACGAAGAAGAACCGACGCTTTCAGATTCCATCACGGAATCGCCAATAGATTCGTAAAAACTAGGCTGTCCAGTCGACTCGGACACCCGTTTCTTGATCCGGAATGGGCGTGAGAACATTCTTTGAGATGTAATCGATCACGGTGTTGACACCCGTAGATGTTTCGGCAGCAATCGGTAAAATGGTGACTTTCGGAAAGCGTTCTTGAAAGATTTTGCAATTTTCCTCGGCTTCCGGAAGATCCATCTTGTTGGCAATGATGCAGAAAGGCTTGGCGGCCAATGTAGGATCGTAGAGGCGAAGTTCCTTGCGGAGCGACTGGTAGTCGTCGATCGGACTGCGCCCCTCGCTGCCAGCCATATCCAACACAAAGAAAAGCGATTTACAGCGGACAATGTGTCGCAAAAACTCATGGCCCAGACCTCGGTTGTCGTGGGCACCCTCGATCAGTCCGGGAATATCCGCAACGGTAGCACGATGATAATTAGGGAGATCTACAACTCCAACGATAGGATGCAATGTAGTGAATGGATATGGGGCTGCTTTTGGCCTTGCCGCTGAGATTTTTTGAAGAAGGGTCGATTTACCGGCATTGGGATACCCCACTAAACCGATATCTGCAATCGTACGAAGTTCGAAAAGATACCATGACTCTTCTCCCGGATAGCCTTTAGTGACCTGTCGAGGCACTCGGTTTGTTGACGATTTAAAATGCGTGTTCCCCTTGCCTCCGTCGCCGCCTTTGCAGAGGATAAATTCCTGGCCAGGCTCGGAAAGATCGGCAATGGGCTCTTCCTCGACCTCATCGTGCGAGGTATGCCCAGCACGGTGAACGATCGTTCCAATTGGCACCTTGATACGAGTGGGTTCCGAGCTACGGCCCATTTTATCTTTTCCCTTACCGTGTCCGCCGCGTTTGGATCGAATGAGAGGCTCAAAAAAAAGCGCAACCAAACTATCCACATCATGGTCCGCGACCAGAATGATGTCCCCGCCGCGCCCGCCATCTCCGCCATCTGGTCCCCCACGCGGTACAAATTTCTCGCGGCGAAAGCTGCAGCATCCATTGCCTCCGTCACCGGCCTTGGCGTGCACCCTTATCTGATCAACAAACTTCATTGAGGGAAGGTGCCGGAGATGGACATTCAAGTCGATGGGAATTTGCTCTAAGCCGAGAAATGAAGATGATTTCGCCTGCTTGATTTGATGGAATAAATTACCAAGTGGTGATAGCTTTACAGGCATGAGCACTCATCCCTCCGTGCAGGAATTGCGTTCACTCGATCAGCAATATCACCTCCATCCGTTCACTCACCATATCGACATGCACGGACCCGGCACGCATTTGATCAAGTCGGGCGATGGATGTTTCCTCGTGGATGAGGATGACCGCCGCTTACTCGATGGTCTCGCGGGTTTGTGGTGCGTGAATGTCGGATACAATTGCGTGGCGATCACAAACGCGGTTACGGAGCAGATGCGAGATCTGCCGTATTATCCGTCTTTTTTTAACAGCACGACCGAACCTCCAATCCGTGTCGCGGAGTTTCTCGCAAAAAAAGCCCCACCACGGATCAACCATACCGTTTTTTCGAATTCAGGCTCCGAAGCGAATGAGAGCGCGCTTAAAATCATCCGAGCTTATCACAAGTTACGTGGACAGCCCGGAAAACAGAAAATCCTGTCGAGGACTTTCGCTTATCATGGTGTCACTTTGGCTACGACTAGTATGACGGGTTTACCTTCGTGTTACGATCCATTCAATCTTCCTCTCCCGGGGTTTATTCATGTGCCCGGTCCCCATCCATATGGAGTGAATTCGCCTTTGGAACCCGAGGCCTTTGGAAAGTGGTGCCTGGATGAGACGGCCCGCATCATTTGCGAAGAAGGGGCGGATACCATCGCGGCCATGTTTGTTGAGCCTGTGCAGGGGGCTGGCGGCGTTATTCCCCCACCCCCGGGGTATCTGCAAGGCTTGCGAGAGCTTTTGAGAGCCAACAACATTCTTTTCGTCGCCGATGAGGTTATTACGGCCTTCGGGCGCGTGGGGGATTGGTTCGCCAGCGGATTATGGAATCTGGATCCCGATTTGATCACCCTCGCCAAGGGTATCACTAGCGGCTACCTGCCTCTCGGGGCCACGATGTTGAGCGATGAGATCACCGATGTCATCCATAGTGGGGGCTACTTTGCCCATGGTTTTACTTATAGTGGACACCCGACCAGCGCCGCAGCGGCATTAGCGAATCTGCAAACCATTGAGAGCCTCGGCCTGGTGGAACGCGTTCGTTCGGATGTAGGCCCCTATTTCCAAGAAAAACTCCACAGCTTCGCCAGCCATCCTGCTGTGGCAGAGATTCGGGGGGTGGGCCTCATTGGCGCAATGGAGCTGGTGCCTCGCGGTGGGCGCTCCGCACTCACTCCGACAAGCGCGCTTGGAGTTCGTGCTTCTGGTCTCATTCGTCAGGAAGGAACCATCGTTCGCGGCATCCGCGACCTCATCGCCATGGCTCCCCCCCTCATCATCACGCATGAAGAGATCGATCAACTTTTCGACTCGATCCGTGCCGGCCTCGAAAAACTCTGGGATTAAATAAACTCAGTCTTTCTCCTCGGTGCCCGTGGGAAGAGTGATCTCATAAACAGTTCCCGCCCCCTTGCCGGCTCCCTCATGTGCCTCAAGCCCCAGTTCCTGGTAAGCTCGCTCGAGTGCATCGGGGTCGTTTCGAAATTGCGGAAATAGTCTTTTCAGCCGTTCTTTGACCCAACGCTTTGCAATACGCTGGTCGAGTGGATGTGTTGGGGGTTCACCGCGAAGGCTGTTCCGAACAAAGTCCAGGAACCCCGTCTTCATAACCTCGAAGCGAAAAACAAAGCATTCCCTGTCAGAAAAAGGAGATTCACAAATAGGAGAACGACTCCTTCGGGCGACCATCGGGTCAGTTTCAACCCCGTATCTTCCGGATATATTCGAGCAAGAAAAAAACCAGTCACGGCCAGCGAGACGAAAGCCACCGCAACCGGGATATAAGCGTCTCCCCCACCCCACGGATTCCACAGCCACCAAAGTCGGGACTTGCAGAGAAAGAGCAAACCGTTTCCCAGCGTGATACAAAAAAATCCTGTCGAGATCGCGGCCAAGCCGTTCCGTTCAAAAGATGGGAAAATCTGAGCGGCCGTTTTTTGCGCCAAGGTCAGCAAGGCAAACGCCAACAGTGGCGGAAGCAGCGGAAACGCCCCACCAATTTTGAGCGCATCGAGACCACAAAACCTCATTGGTCCTAGAGGCCAACCGGTGAAAATCGTAAGGCCAATGAGTGCGGAAAAAACGACCAACACAATGCCCGCACACGCACGCGCCTTGGCCAATCCCGATAGTGAGACAAGGCCTCCATACGCCATTATTGAAAGGAGCAATACCCAGATGGCATCCCACCAAGGGAAAGTCCCCGACTCCAGGGTGAGAAGATATCCCGCTAAGAGCGTCCAGGCGACAACAAGAATAGTATGAGCTTTTTTCATATCAAGGGCTCTCTGCCTCTACCAGAGCGGCGCGGCGAATTGCCCGGCGCTTAAAGATCGGGTATGTGACCAAGTAGCTGATCAATGCCGATGGTGCAGACAGAAACAAAGACCCTAAAAGCATCGGAAGCCCGATCCCCAAAAATGTTGTCCACTTCATGAAGTCACTAATATGAAACTCTTTCGCGCCCGTCACCTCCGGAGCGGTATGCAAGAGATTGAGAATCCACGAGCCAATCTCGTATTCAATCTCGAGTATCACCGGCCAGAGGGGCGTGCACACATCATGCAGTGTCACCGCGATGACTGCGGCAATGGGATTGCATCGCAGAACGTAAGCCACTCCCAAGCAGATGAGGGTCTTCAAACCAAAAAGAGGTGTGAACCCGACAAAGATACCAATGGCGACTCCTCCGGCCAACGAGGTGGGCGAGTCATGCAATTCAAGCAATTTCAAGCCCAGCGACCTAAAATGGTTAATCAGTTTTCTTAGCACGTTTCTTGGAATATCACCCACAAACAATTCCCCATACAACAAAAACGAATAGGCGCATTTTAATGCGCCATGGTCTCAGCAAGTCGAGTAAGCTGACTGTAGTCGATCTTGGCATCATCAATGGGAATGGAATCTGGCCAGGGGAAAAAGAAATCAGGGATCGCAAATCTCTCGACCCGTTCCCCCAGAAAATCACGCAAACTTTCCACGTCCACGCGCCCAGTAACAAAGGCCACCGGGCGCATTCCAAGGACGGGATGCGTGATACCTACCACCGCTACGCGAACTACTCCCGGAACTTCGCTCAGAATCGCCTCAATCCTTTCGGGGTGGATGTTTTCCCCCCCCGAGATGATCATTCGATCTCGTCGACCGAGGAGGATTAATTCGTTGTTTTTGTTCAAGGTCCCAACATCACGGGTTGAAGTCCATCCCTCGGCATCCGTGATTGATTCCAACTGCCCTGAAGAAGTTAAAACTCCTGTTGCTAGGATCCCTCCCCTCACCTGCACCTCTCCTGATGGGGAAATACGAAGCTCCCTCCCAGGGAGCGGCTTTCCCGCGTGAATCCGAGACGGGCATGCTGTCAGTTTTTCTGTGGTTGTGATCTGCGAGGCCGTCTCCGTCATTCCGTAAGTCAAGTGAAGGGGAACGCCGGATTCGATAGCACGTTGCACGACTGAGGCTGACATCGGACCGCCCCCAGCAAGCACCGCATGCAACCGCTGAAGCGGCGCTCGGGCCAAAAGAAGGCGCTCCAATTGAACTGAAACGAGGGATAAGTGAGTTATGGCCTGATTGGCAATCTGGGCTTCGAGCGGACAAGCGGCATCCGGTATCACGATGGTCGCACCGGAGGCAAGACACCGAATGAGAAGCGAAATTCCGCTCACATGGTGCAGAGGAAGAGACAGTAACCACCCGCATCCAGGAGCCAGTGGAATGCGTTCTTCCGCACCGGCGGCATTCGCGATATGGGCACCCCAGCGATGAGCCACCGCTTTTGCCGGGCCGCTTGAACCCGATGTGAAGATCAAGGTTCCCACATCATTTAATTCCCTAAGCGGGGAATCTATTTTTTCAAAATTCGATGCCCCATGAATCCCCTGTGCGCCGACATAAGCAGCACGACGCAAGATTTCCATACAAGGTAAACGAGGGCTCACTGGAGCCACTGGTCGCCCAGAAAGCGAGGCGGCAAGGAGTAGGGCGACATGATCGAAACTTGTGGGCATTGCCGTGACCAAGGGCGAAGATCCCCATTCACCAGCATTCCTGATAACGACTCTCAAAAAATCCGGCAATTCGCGAAAACGAATTTTCCGTCCCCTTGAGAGATCGTGTAAGGCTACCGAATCTCCAAAGTTTTTAGCGGATTCTTCAATCAAGGAGAGCGGATTCATTGACACAAGGAATAGGGGAAGAGCTGCAAAAGGTATAACTTTCCAGAGGAAGTCTCGTCATCAGTAGGTCTTTCTGAATTTGCGAATAAGTGTCGAGACCCGCTGCGCAAATAATGTCCAAAGAAGCAGCAAATCGCCCCAGAGCATAAATTCCGACTCCAGACTCGTAGCACGCGCTCACAACGGATTTCATTCCCAGCGATGCGCCAGCTTGAGCGAAGCGGGAACATGTTTCGAATCCCCCCATCAAAGTCGGCTTCAGGACTAAAGCCTCAGCTCCTTGATACCGGCCCAGTTCGTCGGGAGCTATTTCCCTTAATGTTTCATCGAGAGCAATTGGAACCGGGCATCGAGCAATCAAATGTGGGAGGGATTCGCCTTTTCGCAAAGGTTCCTCCAAATACTCCACGGGAAGCCCATTCAAATCTTGAGCAACCTTCATACACGTCTCAAAGCTCCAAGCCCGGTTGGAATCGAGGCGAAAAGTACATTCAGAAACATCACGAATAACCGACAGCAAATAAGGCAACGCATCCAATGGAACGTGGGTGGTTTTTATTTTTAAGCAGCGACATCCCTTCGCCAAGACCCGTTTGGCTTGAGCAAAAATCTCGGTCACCGTTCCCTGTAGAAGCGCATTGATCGGAACGACAGCGTGTCGCGGCAGCCAGTTCTGAAAGTTCTCGGTGGCCGCCATCAATCCCTCACTCCCACAACGCAAGGCAGGGAGACTGGCAGGAATGTCATCGAGACGCGGATTTTCTGTGAGGTAAAGAGCTGTCTCCTCAAAGGATTCTGGACTCCATCCGGAAAGCGGAGCGACATCACCCCAAGCCTCATTCGCGTGCAACAAAAACCCCCGCCTCAAACTTCCATCAAGGAGCGGGAGTTCATAACGATGAAAGGTGCGCTCGCTCACAAGAGAAGAAAAAGGGATAAAAGAGATGCCATGACAAGGCTCATCATGGCTGTTTGGGGGAAGAGGTCATTGATCAAACGCATGTCCCGAATCCGATAAACAGGCTTGATGATTGCTCTTCCGCCGAAGATGCAAACAGCAACGCAAATCAGCGATTCGAGTTCAGACAAGTTGCCGTTGAAGTAAAGAAGAAGCGTGAAGATGAACGGAGCGAATAAGAAAACGGCAATCTCCGCGCGTGCAAAAAAAGCTCCGAACCGAACAGCGAGTGTTTTTTTGTTAACCAAAATATCGGATTCACGGTCCCGCAGATTATTGAGCGCAATCAAGACAACCGAATACGCTCCCGGAACGCATCCTAATAAAAGGGCCGCAAACGAAATGGCATGAGCCTGCACATAGTAGGTTCCCATCGTCGCAACGGGGCCAAAAAAGACAAAAGTGAAAACATCTCCCAAGCCCAGATACGCGAGAGGAAAAGGACCCGCAGTATAAATAATTCCACAAAAAATCGATAGGACACCGATCCAAAAAACAGGCCACCCAGCCACGTAAATCAAATAAAGACC
>CAIWSO010000044.1 GCA_903915315.1 uncultured Spartobacteria bacterium
AAGACGGCTGTTGCAGAAGAAAAACCAGCCGCGGCCAATACATCTGGCCCCTCAATCGTCGCTAAGGCCCCACCGGTCAAAGTCACCGAGACCATTGCAACCAAGCCCCAAGGCAAAACAGATGCAGCACCAGAAAAGGAAAGCTCATCGAAAGCCAGCTACGTCGTGGCAAAGGGTGACACTCCGATTTCGATAGCCAAAAAGCTCAAGGTCTCCCAAGAGACGCTCATGAAGGCCAATAACATAGATGATCCCCGCAAGCTCAAGATCGGGCAAACAATCAAAGTACCGTAATTAGCCGCTCTCCACTCAGAAATGCAAAGAAACGCCATATATCTCCTGCTCTTATCAGTGGCGGGGCTCATTGCGCTGGGATTGGTCATGCTTTTCAGCACCAGCGCGTTCGCCCGTGACAGCCATGGAGACATATACTTTTTTGTAAAGCGGCAATGCATGTGGCTGTGCATCGCATCCGCCTTCGGCGTCGCCGCCGCATACTTTGACTATCATCTTTGGCAGAAATTCTGGTGGGTATTTTTTGTTTTGGCGGCCTTTCTTCTTCTTCTCTGCTTCGTCCCTCCGATCGGCATGCGCATCAATGGATCTTCACGCTGGATCCGGATCGGCATGACATTTCAGCCGAGCGAACTTGCCAAGGTGGCATCGCTCTTCTTTCTGGCGTGGTGGTATTCACGGACCGACATCTCTTTCAAAAACTTCCAAACCGGACTCCTCTATCCCATGGGTATTCTGGGACTGCTCATGCTTCTCATTCTTCTGGAAGTCGACATGGGCAACACCGCACTCATCGGCGGCACAGCCGTCGCCGTGATGTTTGTTGCCGGCGCCGCGTTGCGCTGGATGGCAACACTCATTGGAGCTGGATTGGCTGGCATTGCTTTTCTGGCCTTTAATATATCGGAGCGCCACGGACGCCTTCTGGCATTTATGGAGCCGGAAAAATACGCGCTCGGCGAGGGACTTCAACAATGGCAAGCCCTCATCGCCTTTGGTTCCGGTGGGTTCGATGGCTTGGGACTAGGTGAAGGGCGCCAAAAAATGCTCTATCTCCCCTACGCTCACACCGACTTTATTTTTCCGATGGTGGGCGAGGAACTCGGCCTGAAATTCACCACCCTCACTGTTGCAGCCTACCTTTGCATCTGTCTGTGTGGAGCACTCGTGGCGATCAATGCCAAGGATCGCTTCGGCATGCTTCTGGGGTTCGGCTCGGTCGTGATGATCACCCTTCAAGCGGCGGTCAATATTGGCGTCACCACTTCCCTTTTGCCTAACAAAGGAATGCCCCTCCCGTTCATTAGCTATGGGGGCTCGAATCTTTGCGTCTGCATGGTTCTCATCGGACTGATTGTGAATATCCATCTTCAGGGCAAACCATTCGAATCCCTCTCGGCCCCTACGCTGCTGAGGCCACACATTGAACCCCGAGCATGAGCGAACAAACCCCATTTAGAGCGGTCATCGCATGCGGCGGCACTGGCGGGCATTTATTCCCTGGATTGGCGGTAGCCGAGACTTTGCATGAACGCGGGCACGAAGTTTTACTTTTCGTCTCGGAAAAAGAAATCGACACAACAGCGCTTCGTGACCATCCGGAGTTTCGAGCGGAAAAATTACCCTCGGTAGGAATGCCCAGCAACATCCTTTCCCCTGCATTTGTGGGTTTCATCCGTCGCTTCTGGGAAAGTTACAGCCAGTGCAAAAAGATTTACCGCAAGTTCCGTCCATCCGTGGTGCTGGGCATGGGAGGATTCACTTCGACCGCACCGATCCTTGCCGCGCGAATGAAGGGCCTACCTTGCTTTGTTCACGAGTCGAATGCCATCCCCGGTCGCGCAAATCGTCTTGCCGCCAAATTTGCCACCTCGGTGCTGATAGGGTTTGAAGAAACTCGCCAGCGGTTTCCATCGGCAAATTGCATCAACACAGGCACGCCAGTCCGCAGAAACCTTGGCAACCCCATCGAAAGAGCGGAGGCAATGAAGGCGTTTGGGCTCGATCCGTCACGACAGACGCTTTTAGTGACAGGCGGCAGTCAGGGGGCAAGTGGCATCAACCAACTCCTCTTTAAAAGCGCCCCGCTTCTCGCCGGCTCCGGCATCCAGATTATCCATCTGACTGGAAAAAATGACGACCGCCTTGCTGCCGCCAATTACCAACGGGACGACATTTCGCACTACGTTGCGCCATTTCATCATCGCATGGAAGAGGCTTATTCCGCCTCGGATCTGGTTATATCGCGAGCAGGCGCTTCCAGTTTAAGTGAGATTTCCCAGTTCGGGCTTCCTTCGATTCTCATCCCCTACCCGTTTGCAACGGACGACCACCAGAAGGCCAACGCTCAGATTTACTCCCAAGCCGGAGCCGCTGAATTGGTGACTGAAAAAGAAGCCGCCCCCGAGGCCTTCGCCGAGATGATTACCCATCTCCTGAATGACAGCGCGCGACGCGAAAAAATGGCAGCAACAGCGCGAAAAATCGCCCCAAGCACAGCCGCGTCCAATGTCGCCGATGTGTTGGAAAAAGCCGTGGGGGGGACCACCAAATGAAAGCGGAGGACCTGCGCGCAGCCCTCACCTCAGGCACTCCTCGCCGCATCCACTTGATCGGCGTGGCGGGCTCGGGCATGAGCGGGATTGCCGCTCTCCTTCTCGGTCTCGGGCATCATGTGAGCGGCTCCGACAAAGTCGATACGATTGAAGTCGATCGCCTCCAGAAAAAAGGCCTTCGATTCCACACTCCCCACTCCGCGGAATGCGTGAGCGATGCGGAAATTGTATTGTATTCATCCGCCATAAAAGCCGGCAACCCAGCTTTCGACGAGGCCGTGCGTCTCGGAATTCCAATGGCCCGAAGAGCGGATTCTCTCGCAGCCATGATGGCATCCCGAAAAGGCATCATTGTTTGCGGCATGCATGGAAAAACGACCACTTCCGCCATGGCTGCACATGTATTGCGCGGGGGAGGACTCAAGCCATCCCACTACGTCGGCGCCGAAATCCCCATTCTTGGAACCAATGCCAGATGGGATTCCGAGGGAGAATATTTTGTTGCCGAAGGTGACGAGAGTGATGGCACCTTGATCAATTATCATCCCCACCACGCCATTGTCCTCAATATCGAGGCCGAGCACCTTGATTTCTACAAGGATCTCAATGCGATTGACGCTGTTTATTCCAAATTGGTGTCGCAAACGAGCGGGAATATTTTTTACTGCGCGGATGATGAAGGTGCCCGCCGGGTTTGCAGTAACGCCCCTCGATCCATCTCATACGGGCAGTCGGAATCCGCTTTTTACAGAATCACGGATTTAACAACGGCCAACTTCAAATCCGAGTTCACTGTGCAGCGACAGGGCGTCACTCTTGGCAAAGTTACTCTCAATATTCCAGGCGTGCACAATGCCGTCAACGCCCTGGCCGTCATTGCGCTAGGATCCGAAATCGGGGTCCCCTTTGAAAAGATGGCCGCAGCACTAGCCACTTTTCGGGGAGCCAAAAGAAGATTCGAGGTCATTTACGAGTCCGAGAAAAACCTCATCGTCGATGATTACGGTCACCATCCCACGGAGATCGCCGCGACACTCGCCACAGCGCGAACGGGATCATACAAGCGGATCATTGCTATCTTTCAACCGCACCGCTACACGCGTACCCAGGCGCTGAGGGAAGAGTTTGGCCGGGCCTTCGACCTAGCCGACCATGTTTTTGTGGC
>CAIWSO010000045.1 GCA_903915315.1 uncultured Spartobacteria bacterium
ACTCCCAAAGATCTCTCACCTTCCGATTTTCTCGTCGCTTGCACTTTTGATGCTGGCGCCGACTTATGCCGCTCAAAAATCCTCTGCGACCAAAGAGGCCACTTCGATGGAGGCCAATTTTAGTGTGCCTCCGACCGATTCGCGGCCGCGAACATGGTGGCATTGGATTAATGAAAACGTCACGGAAGACGGAATCACTAAAGATCTGGAAGCCATGAAACGCATCGGTTTGAAGGGGGCACAGATTACCAATATTTACCAGGGTGGCCCACCAGAAGCCCAGGGAGAGGATGTGATTTTATCACCCGCTTGGATCAAGGCCGTGGAGCATGCGGCCAAGGAGTGCAAGCGTCTCGGGTTAACCCTCGGCGCCTCGAGCGCAGCGGGGTGCTCGGGATCGGGTGGGCCTTGGATCACGCCCGAACTTTCGATGCAAGAGGTCGTGTGGAGACACAAATTTGTTAAAGGACCTGTGAACGAAAAGATCGCCTTGCCACAACCTCAGATCAATGACGGCTTTTATCGTGATATTGCGGTCTTGGCATTTCCAACTCTACCGGGTGATGCGGTGCCGGTGGCGGCCCTCCATCCGGAAATCAGTTCGGACATTCCAGGCGTCGATTGGTCGGCGTCGATCGATGGAAATGATGAAACCTTTGTCACGCTTCCCAAGCCCAAAAATCCCAAGGAAAGCGCGTATGTCGTCTTCAAATTTCCAGAGCCCGTTTCCGTCGGATCTTTGAGTTTGCAAATCGAGGAGAATAGCAAAACCCGAACCGTTAAACTCTTCACCAGCGATGACGGAGTGAACTGGGCCCAATCCGGCATGATTCATCGCTGGAGAAGCGAGTTTGTTCCTGACAGGGAAGAACTGATCGAGGGTGTTCCTGCGAAAACAGCCCGCTTTGTCAAACTCGAGTTCCTGCCTTCGGCTCCAGCCGTCCCAATGAATCTGTATGAGCTCAACTTCCAATCTTCCCGTTTAAAAGAAATCCATACGAAAGCCGCTCGCGTGAGGGCGCAGCCAGAAACTTCGAACCATTCAAAGCAAGTCATCTCCGAGGCACAGCAAATCCCCTTGGATAAAATTGTCGATTTGACCGATCGCTTATTGCCTAACGGTGAGTTGGATTGCCGCTTGCCGGAAGGCGATTGGACGATTTTGCGCTTCGGGCACACCACGAACGGAAACGAAGTCAAGCCAGCGTCGGACAGGTCGAAGGGCCTAGAAGTCGATAAAATGGACGCCGAAGCCATGGAGTATCACTTCAAAGAGGGCATGCTTGGCAAGATGTGCAAGTTTTTGGGTCCGTTAACGGGCAAGGTGTTCGTTGATGTGAATATCGATAGCTGGGAGGCCGGGTGCCAAACTTGGACGAGGAAGTTTTTGGAAAACTTTTCTCAGCGTCGCGGCTACGATGGCCGGAAATGGTTGATCACGCTCACCGGCCGGATCGTTGGAAACATCGACTTAACCGAGCGGTTTTTGTGGGATTACCGCCGAACAATCGGCGACCTGATCGCGGAGAATTTCTACGGTAAAATGCGCGAGATGCTCAACAAGGAGGGCATCAAATTGGAAGCCGAAGCTCCCGGCACTGGCACGCCTTGTCAGGTGGACCAAATCCAGTGTCTGGGCAAAATTGATATCCCTCAGGGAGAATTCTGGATCGGCGGGGTAGCGGAGCCCACATACGGCTGGAAGGGCGGGAATGACAATACGAAAGAACCCGCGGTCGCGGCCCATGTCTATGGGAAAAATATCGTCTCCTGCGAAGCTTTTACTTCGTTTGGACACCATGATGGATGGACTCAATTTCCGTATCAACTCAAACCCGTTGGCGATCGGCAGTTTTGCAATGGAATGAATGAAGTTGTCTTTCATCGATACGCTCATCAGCCGGATGATCGCTTCCCTGGAATGTCTTTGGGGCAGTTTGGTTTGAACTTTGAGCGGACATTGACTTGGTGGGAACAAGGTCGCGATTGGGTCGAGTATCTCTCCCGTTGCCAGTATATGCTCCGACAAGGACGGGCCTTTGCAGATGTGTGCTACTACTACGGCGAGGACGTGCCGAATACAGCTTGGTATTTTGTGCCCGGGGTGATGGATCCGCGCCAGAAGATGAAGCCCGTTTTGCCCATCGGCTACGATTACGATGTCTGTGACCGCACGATCTTGGACTTGATGCGAGTTGAGGATGGAGTCGTCGTTCTACCGAGCGGCATGCGCTATAAATATCTGGTTCTTCCCGATAGCGCTCGCTACACCCCAGCCGCACTCGAAAAAGTGCTGGAACTGGTGATGGCCGGAGCGACCGTGATCGGTCCGAAACCCTCCGTCTCGCCGTCACTCAGTGATTATCCAAACGCGGACAAAAAAATCCAGGAACTGGCTGCGCAAATCTGGCCGCAAACGGCGGATGCCTCTGAGCGTCGTGTCGGAAAAGGTCGTGTCATTACAGAGAAATCGTTTGAAAAGATTTTGCAAAAGGACGGTCTGCGTCCCGATTTCAAAGCCACATCGCAAGCCAAAGATTCCGATGTGCAATACACCCACCGCGTGTTGCCGAAGGGGGATCTGTATTTTGTCTCGAACTTGAAAGACCGCCCCGAGGAAGTGGTTCTTGATTTCCGTGTCACAGGAATGGCGCCCGAGCTCTGGGATCCAGCGACAGGTAAAACAACAGAGTTAGCGATGTATCAAGATGACGGCACCACCACCATTCCCTTGCGTCTGGATAGCAGCGGTTCCCAGTTCCTTGTCTTCAAAAAAGCAGCGGCTAAAAAAGCCTCCGTCGTCGATCTTTTGAAGGACGGACAGTCCCTCCGCAGCGTGAAGGGCGGCGCGGTAGCGCTCCCC
>CAIWSO010000046.1 GCA_903915315.1 uncultured Spartobacteria bacterium
CCGCCTCCGCCCATGCGGAAATGAAGGTTGGCACACTCGATATGAATAACGTCTTCACGCAATACCATCGCACAAAAGACGCTGAGACCAAACTCAACGAAGCCCGCGCTGCCGCCAAAAAAGAACTCGATGACCGCCTTGAAACACTCAAGAAGGCAATGGACGAGATCAATAAAATCAGCGCCGATATCGAAAAGCCCGAACTAAGCAAGGACGCCAAGGAAAAAGCCGCCAAATCCCGCGATGAAAAGGTCGCCGAAGCTCGCAATCTGGATCGCGAAATCGCCGAGTTCCGTGGCACCCGCGAGCGCCAACTTCAAGAGCAATTCATGCGCATGCGCAAAGACATCGTTGATGACATCATGAAAGTTGTCACCACGAAGGTCCAAGAAGCTCAATACGACCTCGTCTTCGATAAGTCCGGCATGAGCATCGGACAAATCCCCGTAATCGTCTACTCGAAGGAGTCGATGGATTTCAGCAAGGACATCATCGACACCTTGAATAAAGGAGTCGCAAAACCCGCTGAACCAGCCAAGAAATAATGCGCCTTCGTGAGCTAGCCGAGCGGATCAACGCCCAGCTCGCGCCGGAATCGCAGGATCTCGACATCACCGGCTTGGCATCCCTCGCGGATGCCAATACGGGTGATCTCTCTTTTTACGGAAACCCCAAGTATCTCACGGCTCTTCGAAAGTGCCGCGCTTCTGTGGTACTTGTGCCAACCTCTTTCAATGAGCCAGTAGGTCCCCTTTGCCTCGGCGTGGATCATCCTGCCGAAGCCTTTGCGGCGCTACTTCCGCTCTTCACGCCCCCTCCCATTTCGCATGCGCCGGGAGTTCATCCCACCGCTCTCATTGATCCAACGGCGATCCTTGGGGAGTCTTGCTCGATCGGCGCCTATGTCGTCATTCAAAAGAACGCCCGACTAGGTGCCCGATGCATCGTCGAAGCAGGCAGCTTTATCGGCGAAGAATCTACGCTTGGTGACGACTGCCATCTCTACCCCCACGTCTCCATACGCGAGCGTTGCACGATGGGCGACCGAGTGATCCTTCACAATGGAGTCGTGATCGGCGCCGAGGGGTTTGGCTACGAACTCAGTGAAGGTCGTCATAAAAAAATCCCCCAGACCGGCACTGTTCAAATCGACAGCGATGTCGAGATTGGCGCCAATTCCACCATCGACCGCGCCCGCTTCGGCCGCACTTGGATTCAAGAAGGCACCAAAATCGACAACTTGGTTCAAATCGGCCACAACGTGACCATCGGTCGGCATTGCATCCTCTGCGCGCAAGTCGGCATCTCGGGTAGCACACGAGTGGGCGACTATGTGACCCTCGCCGGCAAGGTCGGCCTCAGTGGACACATCGAAGTCGGCGACAAAGTCATCGTTGGTGCCATGTCGGGGCTCTCCAAAAGCGTGCCGCCGAACTCGGTGATGTTCGGCGCCCCCGCCCAACCTCTCCGTGATTTCAAAGAAAATTACCCACTGTTGAAAAATATCCGCAAGCTTTACAACCGCGTCAAAGCCCTTGAACTCAAATCCCCCCACGAGGATTGAACAATTCGCTCGCCCGCAGTCGCTATTTCAGGGCACTCCAAAAAGCAGTGTTTTCCAGTTTCCCAAAGTTTGCCATCCAAGAAACTCATCCCTAGCATTCTCCTGTGCAAAGTGAGCAACAGGTAACAGAAGATATCGAGCTGATCCAAAAGATCGGTACTGGCGACCGAGCCAGCTTTGAGGAGTTTTACCGTCGCTACGCCGCGCTCATCTACTCCACCGCATTCCGGGTGCTCAACCAACAATCGGATGCCGAAGACGTCATGCAGGATGTGATGTTTATGATTTGGGAGAAGTCCCCCATGTTCGACTCCGCGCGAGGGAAACCGCTCACCTGGGCCATCACCATGACCCGTAACAAGGCTATCGACCGCCTGCGCTCGATCCAACGCCGCCTGCGCCTGCAGGATGAAGTCGAAAAAGAAGCCTCCCAATCCCCCTATTTTACCGAGCAAGCTCCAACCAGTTCACTGGAAGCCACAGAGCAATCGCGAATGGTACGATCCGCTGTCATGAAACTGAACAAGGAACAGCGAGAAGTCATCGAACTGTCTTACTTCGGAGGTATGACACAGCAGGAAATCGCCGCTCGTATCCAATCCCCGATTGGAACAGTCAAAGCCCGAATCCGTCGCGGCATGCTGCGTCTCAAAAAACTCGTTGGTCCCGCTTTTTAAACTCAGTCCCACTCGCCATGCTTGAAATCAAAAATGTCTCGCTCGAAGTCAATGACAACGAACGCCCGCTTCTCTCGGAGGTCAGTGCGGAATATCCCCTAGCCCACTTTGGTGCGATCATCGGCCCATCGGGTTGCGGCAAGACAACGCTTTTGAAGCTGATCGCAGGCATCGCTCCCGGCGACGAGGAGGGCGAGGTCTTTTGGAAAAACCGCAACCTCGAAGAAGACGACTTCTCTCCCGGCGAGATCGCTTACGTCCCCCAGTTCAGCATCGCTCATGAGGAACTCACCGTACGGGAATGTGTCACTTATGCCCTCCGCTTGCGCGTTCGCGGGGCTGATTGCCCGGACTTCACGGCGACCGTGAGCGAGATATTGGACGAGGTCGATATGCTGGGCCTCGAGTCCCGCAGCGTGAAGATTCTCTCCGGCGGTCAGCGTCGCCGACTGGCGCTTGCCATGGAACTCACCAGCAAACCCGATATCCTCCTCTGTGACGAGGTGACCAGCGGACTCGACCCGAGCTCGGAGGACGATATCGTTCGTCTCCTGCACGGCCTCTCCCGCAAGGAAAACCGGCTCATTCTCTCGGTCACCCACAGCCTGGAGCACATTGACCTCTACGACTCCGTACTCGTCCTCTTCCAAGGCATCGTGGCCTACCACGGACCAGCCAAGTTCCTCACACATTACTTCGCGGTGAAACATCCGAATGAAGTCTACGCCAGGCTCGAGATGCGCTCCCC
>CAIWSO010000047.1 GCA_903915315.1 uncultured Spartobacteria bacterium
CCAACCACTTTGCATGAGGCTTTCGGTTCCCAAGCTTAGACCGCTCCAGAGTTCCTCTGTGATGAATGGAGCGTAAGGATGGAGCAGGCGAAGGATTTGCTTGATGGTGTAGTCGAGCGTTGCCAGCGTTCCTGCGCGTCGAGGGGTATCCGTAGCGAAGTCCGCCTTTGCGACCTCGATAAAGCGGTCGCAGAAATCTCCCCAAACAAAATCATAGAGGGCTTGGGCAATATCGCTGAAACGATAGGCCTCATAGCCTTCGTTGACGCGTTGAATGGTCGCGTCGAGGCGGGCGAGGAGGTCGCGGGCGAAGAGGGATAGATCGTGCTTCGAGGGATCGGCATTGGGATCGATCGGCCCTTGAATTTGACGAAAGCGGCAAGCGTTCCAAAGCTTGTTGCAGAAATTTCGCCCTTCTATGATTTGCTGTTCGTCGAACTTGATATCCTGCCCTTGGGGAGCGATGCGAAGAAGGCCGAAACGGATCCCGTCCGCGCCGAATTTGGCAATCAAATCGAGGGGGTCAGGCGAATTGCCGAGGCTCTTTGACATTTTACGGCCCTGCTTGTCGCGGATGATGCCAGTGAAATAAACGGTTTTGAATGGAACCTCGCCGGTGTATTCGAGCCCGGCCATGATCATGCGTGCTACCCAGAAGAAAATGATATCGGGGCCGGTGACGAGCACGCTGGTGGGATAAAACTTGGCCAGCGTGGGGGCATCCATCGTTTCATGTGCCCACAGCCAAGAGGAAAACCACGTGTCGAGCACATCGGAATCCTGCACCCAGCCGTCGCCCGGAGATTCGACTTGGCATTTGGCATTCGTGGCGTCGCCCAAGGCGCTATTGGCTGGATACCAGACGGGAATGCGGTGGCCCCACCAAAGTTGGCGGGAGATGCACCAGTCCTGAATGTTTTCGAGCCAATGATCGTAGACTTTTTCCCAGCGGTCAGGGAAAAAGCGGATGAGGTGGTTGCGAACAGCATCGCGGGCTTCACGCGTCTTGGGGTATTTCAGGAACCATTGTTCCGAGAGGCGTGGTTCGATCGGCACATCGGCTCGCTCGCTGAATCCGACATTGTTCTCATGGGGTTCTTCTTTGACGAGAAGGTTGAGTTCGCGGAGTTTGTCCACGGCCTTTGTTCGGGCTTCGAACCGATCAAGTCCGGCAAATTCGTCTCCCGCGAGTTCGTTGAGAGTCCCATCCGGATTCATGATGTCGACCACGGGAAGTTGGTGGCGCAGTCCGATTTCGTAATCGGTTTTATCGTGAGCGGGGGTGACTTTGAGAACGCCGGTGCCGAATTCGAAGTCCACAGCCTCATCGCCAATGATCGGGAGCAGGGCTTCGACTCCAGTGGGGAGGGGGCGGCGAACGTGGAGTCCGATGAGTGAGGCGTAGCGGGGGTCGGCGGGATTCACCGCCACAGCGGCATCGGCCATGATCGTTTCTGGGCGGGTGGTGGCGATTTCGAGAAATGTGCCGGGTTTTTCGACAACTTCGACTTGGTAGTGGTAGAAGAAGCTCTTTTGCGTTTTCGGAATCACTTCCTCATCACTGAGTGCCGTGAGGGAAACTGGGCACCAGTTCACCATGCGCTTGCCGCGGTAGATGAGACCCTTTTGGTGTAGATCCACAAAAACCTCCTGTACGCGCCGGGCATAGGCATCGTCCATGGTGAATCTCTCCCGGCCCCAATCGCATGAACAACCGAGCTTTTTGAGTTGGTTGATGATGATGCCGCCGTGCTTCTCCTTCCAATCCCAGACGCGCTTCAGGAACTCTTCGCGTCCAAGGTCGTGGCGGGTCTTTTTTTCTTCTTTGCGAAGACGGCGTTCGACGACGGTCTGAGTGGCGATCCCGGCGTGATCTGTGCCTGGAAGCCAAAGAACCTCGTGCCCAGTCTGCCGCGCGCGGCGGGCAAGAATGTCTTGCAAAGTGTTGTTGAGAACATGCCCGAGTGTGAGTACGCCAGTCACATTCGGTGGCGGAATCACGATGGAGAAAGCGGGTTTGGATGAGGCGGGATCGGCTTGGAAGAGACCTTGGTCGATCCACCAGGCATACCATTTATCTTCGACCAGTTGAGGTTCGTAGGCTTTTGAAAGTTCGGACATGACGCGGCGTATTCTGCAAGGATTTGAATTCGATTCAATCGGGATCTGCCAAGGGCGTAAAAACTTGAACCCTAGGGAGGCGGGGTGAATAACTAGTCACTCCAAGATGCGTGCCGACTTTATTCGATCCTGTTGTTGTTTTCCGCTGCTTCTGCTCCATGTTTCGAAAGCCCAGGGAGGGTGCCGATTCTTAAGCTGTTGCGTTTGTTTTTTGGCGGTGCTGATCCTTGTGCTGACTGGTTTTTTGACGGGATGTTCGTCAAAGCGTTCCGCGAACGAATTTGTTGTTGGGATGGATCTTTCCTACCCGCCCTTTGAAACAATCGACACAGCAGGCAAGCCGACCGGGGTGAGCGTCGATCTCGCGGAAGCACTCGGGCATTCGCTTGGTCGCCCTTTGCGGATCGAAAACATCCCCTTCACCGGCCTGATTCCCTCCTTAAAGACGGGGAAAATCGATTGCATCATTTCGTCCATGACGGATACGCCGGAGCGTCGGGGTTCGATATCTTTTTCTGATCCCTATCTGACGATTGGGTTGGCCTTGTTGGTTGGAAAAGGTTCATCGATTCAGTCGATCGCTGATCTGGATCAAACGGGCAAAACCATCGCCGTCCGGCAGGGAACGACTGGAGAGGTTTGGGCGAGAGCCCATATTCGACATGCCCGTATTCTTGCTCTGGAAAAAGAATCCGCCGCCGTGATGGAGGTCACACAGGGAAATGCAGATGGTTTTCTTTACGATCAGATGAGTGTTTGGAAAAATGCCCAGGAACAACTTTCCTCGACTCGCGCGCTTCTGTCACCGATCCAGAAAGAAAACTGGGCGATCGGGCTGCGGCTTGATTCGACGGATCTGCGCGAAAAAATTAATATGTTCTTGCAGACGTTTCGGGCCTCGGGCGGCTTTGAAAAACTCGGGGACAAATACCTCTCAGACCAAAAGGCGGCATTCCAAGCTCAGGGTATCGCGTTCTATTTCTAGTGTCCGCGAAAAGCGCCTTGCTGAAGATCGGGGTCCGCTTCTTTTCTTCGATGCGGTATGCGCTTGCACCAGAGTCGAAGGGCTTCCCAGTGGATGAGGAAGATCACCTTCAGGGTAATGAGCGGGTATTTGAATGTGAGGAAGACTAGGTTCCAGGTCGTTAGTTCCACCCGGGGGCCAGTGAGCGTACTAATGAGCACTTTTTCATCTCCCTGAAAATCGTCGATGGCAATGCGAAGCCTTTCGCTGGGTTGATCAAATCGAAAATCAAACTCCAGATCGGGCGGTGAGAACGGCGAAACGTAGTAGTTTTTAGCCACACGGATGTGGAATCCTCCAGTGAGTGGATCCAAGGGAACCAAGTAGGGCTTGAGCTCGCCAAAGGTATTGCCGACCTGAACAACGGAGGTGAGGGGGCGATCGTTTTCATCGAAGCAAAAGAAAATGGAAATCGGATTGAATGTGTATCCGAGAAAACGCGGGAGGGTAAGAAGTCGAATGCGTGCGGGATTTGTAGTGAACCCTTGAGTCTCGAGGAAGCTTTCGAGGTTCGACCTCAGGCCTGCGCTGTGAAATTGGAAGTAATCCTCGTTTCTTAGCGCATAGAGGTTGGGCTCATTGTGCGAAAAAAAGGGGATGTTGTTTGAGACGTCGCCGAGTTCGTCAAGGTCGAGGTAAAAAAGGAAAATCCGGTAGGCAAATTCGTGACGCTTAGGCGAGAGGCGGCGGTGCATGACCGCGCATTCGTAAAGGCAGGATGCCTGCGCCGTCATACTCTTAGGTTGGGTCGCAGGACGGATGCCAGATCGACGGCGGAGCTGTAGGCATCTTCGTGAAAGCCATGGCGGAAATAGCTGCCGCAAAAGAAAACCCTTTGGCTTGGAGAGCAGGTGTTGAGCTTTGGAAGGTCGCGCTGAGCCTTCATGGCTTCCAGTGTGTAAACAGGATGCTCGTAAGTCGTCTGATAAAGGATCGATTCGGGGCGAATGGACTCGGAGCCATTCACGGAGACAAAGTAGTCCCGTTTTTGCGAGACCCCTTGAAGGGCGTTCATCCAATAGTGGGTTGTCGCCTCGCTTTGGCCAGAAGCATCACGTTGGACGCGGTAGTTCCACGACGCCCAGGCGCGGCGAGTTTGAGGCATCACGCTTTTATCGGTATGCAGTGTGGCGATATTTTTTTGATACCGGAATGATGGCAATAGCCGACTCTGTAGCTCATCGGGCTCCGCCAGCATCGCCAAGGCTTCATCCGCATGAGTGGCGATAATGACGCGATCAAAATCCAGATCACTGCCATCCTCGAGCTTCACCCTCGAAGAGGCGGTATTTTCGCGCACTTCAACGACCTTTGCGGGAAGGCGAACAGGATCGAGGGCGGCGAGGATTTTTTTCCTGTAGGATTGAGATCCACCACTGACGGTGAACCAAGGGTAATGGGTGTCCACGCCAAGGAAGCCGTGGTTTTGAAAAAAACGAATGAGACTGAGCGCCGGGAATTCGCGCATTTTTCCGGGCTCGGTGGACCATACCGCTGAACTCATCGGAACGAGATAGAGGTCTAAAAAATCCTGACTCAGTCCGTGCTGGCGGGTGAATTCCTCCACGGTGCATTCCAGTGAGGCGGGATTTTGCAGTGCCTTTCGTGCGACACGAAAAAACCGCATGATTTGGGAGATGAGGAAATAAAAGCGGGGTTTGAAAATATTGCTTCTTTGCGCAAAAAGTTTGTTGAGGCCCATGCCATTGTATTCTAGGCCAGTTGGCTCGTGCTGGACGCTGAAGGACATCTCCGCCGGTTTTGTGTCCACCCGCAACTCCTCAAAAAGGCGAACAAGGTTCGGGTAGGTGGCGTGGTTGAAAACGATGAACCCTGTATCGATTGGAATTTGAACGCCGTCTTCCTCAACAAAAACGGTGTTCGTGTGTCCACCCGGTCGAGATTCACGCTCGATGAGAGTGATGTCGGCATTGTGGCGGAGTTGCCAAGCAGCGCCCATTCCGGCGATGCCGGAACCAATAACGGCAACGCGCTCCCTCACGATGCAACGCGGCTTGCAGCTTGCTCGTAGACTTTTTCAGGAACGGATTTGATGTCCCTTACGATTCCAAGCAGTCCCATCAGTCGAATGAGGTAGTAAGATATGTCGATTTCCCACCAGTAGAATCCCTGCCGGGCCGAGGCTTGGTATTGGTGGTGATTGTTGTGCCAACCTTCGCCGAGTGTGATGAGGGCTAAAAATAGGCTGTTCCGACTGTCGTCATCATTGTCAAAGCGCTTGCTTCCCATCGTGTGGGCGAGCGAATTCACGAAGCAGGTGCCGTGGAAAAGGACGGTCGTGCTGATGAAGAAGCCCCAAATGACCATCTGCCATCCTGAAGTTCCCAAACCCGGAGCCAACATCTCAAGCATTGCTCCGAAGCCGAACAGGACGGCAAAGAGGGCAATCGGGCCGATCACATCGAAGCGATTGAGGAAAACCAACTCGGGAAACTTCACCAAATCGCGAACCAGTTTGTAGTCGGTGGGGAAATTTTTGCTGCTCGTGAGCCAACCGATATGGGCCCAAAGGAAACCTTTGGCCACGGGCGAGTGGGCGTCCACATCTTCGTCTGAGTGCGCGTGATGGTGGCGGTGGACGGATGCCCACCATAGGGGGCCGCGTTGCATCGCAGTAAGTCCGATGATTGCAAAGATAAACTGCATCGGACGCGACGTATGGTAAGCCCGATGGCAAAAGTAGCGGTGGTAAAATGCCGTCACGGCGAACATCCGAACAAAATACAAGGCAATCGCGACGCCCACCGCGACCCAACTCCACCCCGTCCAAATCACACCAAGACACCCCATGTGCAAAAAGATAAATGGGATAGCACGGCTGAACTCAAAACGCTCTGGGAGTGCGCGCACCTGATCTGCTCCGTCTGGGAAGTGGTCGGAGTCAATCGCGTTGACAAGGGCGGTTAGGATTTTTTTCACGTGTGAACCTATTCTTTTACGACTCCGAGAAGAGCGAGGATGCGATTAAGGTCATCTGACCCGTAATATTCGATTTGAATGGATCCCTTCTTTTCGCCGTGGTGGAGCTGGACTCGGGTGGCGAGGCGGTGGGTGAGTAGATTTTGAATCCGGGTGATGGCTGGAGTGATGTCGGGTGTTCCTTTATCGCCGCGACGTGTGGGCGTTCGACCCGATTTGGCATGCTGTTGGGCGGCCATCTTTTCAGCAGTACGCACGGAGAGGCTGTTCCGAAGGATCTGGTCCGCGAGCCACTTCTGCTCATCCTGATTTTTGAGGGAGAGGAGGACTTTGGCGTGCCCCACGGTGAGGCGTCCGTGCTTGAGTTGCGATTGCACCTCATCGACGAGATCCAATAAACGCATGGCATTGGCTACCGAGGCGCGGCTTTTGCCCACACGCTTGGAGATTTCCTCCTGAGTGAGTTTGAATTCAGAGTAAAGTTTTGCATAAGCGGCGGCTTCTTCGATCGGATTCAGCCCCTCCCGCTGCAGGTTTTCGATCAGTGCCAACTCAAGAACTTCGCGGTCGGTGGCTTCCCTGACGATGACCGGGGCCTCCGTGAGGCCGAGTTCCTTGGCGGCTCTCCATCGGCGTTCGCCAGCTATGAGTTCATAGAGCCCATCGACCTTTCGGACGATGAGTGGCTGAATGATGCCACGTTCACGGATACTCTCGACCAACTCGTGAAGGTGCTCGGTTGGAAACTCCTGACGTGGTTGGAGTGGGCTTGGGGTGATGTTGCCCAAGCGAACCTTTTGGATTCTCTCACCATGTTCTTCAGAGGGGGCCGGACTTGCCACTCTCTTGTTGATGAGTGCGCTAAGACCTTTGCCGAGTGCTTGCTTTGCCATGACTGAGGAGCTTAAACAGGAAGTGTTCCGCCGACAAGGAGAAGCGAGGATGTTTTGAGCGGAAATGAGACCATGTTTTTTTCACATTTGGATATTTGGGAGGATGCGACGGCTCGATCTGCAGCGGAGCAGATGGCCTGCGATGAGGCATTGCTCGAGCATGCGGTTCGACCGGTTCTCCGCTGCTACGAATGGTCGTCCCCTGCGGCCACCTTCGGTTACGCCCAGCGGTTAGAAAAAATCCGCCATTTTGCAGCAGGGCTGCCCTTGATGCGGCGTTGGACAGGTGGCGGAGTCGTCTTGCACGGGGACGATCTGACTTTGGCGTTGGCTATTCCGACGAGCGATCCGGTGGCCGGCATGACGTCCATGAGTATCTATCGTGAAATTCATGAAGGGCTTGTGAGAGCGCTTTCGGTGACTCACGGCGGGGTGCGTTTGGTTTTGCCTGAGGATTGTCGTGAAGGCGCGGCTTGTTTCCAAAGTCCCGTGCCGCTCGATATCGTTGTTGATGGCATCAAAATCTGCGGCGGGGCACTGCGCCGATCGAAAGCAGGCGTGCTCTATCAGGGTTCACTTCGTTTGAGAAATATTCCCATCGCAGCCATTGGAGCGGCTTTGTCCAAAGAACACGCTAAATTTTCACCACCCGGAAAAATGGAGGGGAATGTGGTCTCCCTCGTTGAAAAAAAATACGGAACTGGAAGTTGGATTAACCTCAGATAGCCAAGCGTGCGTTTATTTTAAAATCTCAGCAGAATACCAATATGTCAGTTATCGGGATCACAGGCGGTATTGCTTCGGGTAAGTCCACATTTTGCAGAATGCTGGCTGACAGAATAAACGCCGAAATTTTTGATGCCGATGCCGAGGCGAGGATGCTTCTGGAGCGGAATCCCGAAGTGAGGGAGGCGGTGATTCGGGAAATATCAACTGCCGCTTATGATGAAAATGGTGAGCCCGATCGGGCGGAAATCCGCCGGGTGATCTTTGCGGATCCCTGCGCCAAGGCGCGTTTGGAGGAGATTCTCCATCCGAGGGTGCGCGAGCGGTGGATGGCCCTCGCCGCCGAGAAGAGGGAAGCCAACGGACCGCTGTTGGTGGATATTCCACTGCTGTTTGAAAACCATTTGGAATCGCATTTTGTGTCGGTGATCACGTTGGCTTGCTCCCGCGAGACGCAAATCCAAAGGGTGGTCGCCCGTGGGGTTGAGGCGCAAGTTGCCGAGTTGATTTTAGCTGCGCAGACCCCGACTTTAGAAAAAATCACTCGTGCGAACTTTGTTATTTGGAATGACGGTTGCTTGGAAGCGTTAGAGTCTCAGGCCGATGAGTTGGTCAAATCCGGCCGACTTGACCTGCATCAAGTCGCACCGCCTCGGCTATAGCTGAGGCCGTTCCAGAGAGCCGCTCTTCGATTTCACTCCATCCCGGAGCGCCCGGCGGCTGGTAGGGAGTGTTCGAAAAAATCGAAATGGCACGATCGATCGCGCTGGCAAACATGGTGGCCGTTTGATCTTCGAGTGCGTAGTCGTATTGGAGAAGGTTGATTCGGGCATCCGCGGCATAGAAGCGCATCATTTCGCGAGCCACTCGAAGGTAGTTGGTGACCAGTTTTTGGGCATCAATCGAAACGGGAATCGTAGATCCCGCAGAAATGGTGCGAAGGAGACAAAGAGTCACATCGCAAGCCATTTTGTTGAGACCGCCAAGCGGGTCTTTTTCAGAAAGGTCTTGGTGTTTGTGGTCATAGGTCTCGGCAATATCGACCTGACAAACACGATGGGGGGCGCAGAGGCGAAAAACATCCGCCATCATTCCCGTTTCGACTCCCCAGTCCGAAGGGAAGCGAATCTCCCGAACAACGCGACGGTGAAGGCAGACCTCGCCGCTGATCGGGTAACGGAAGTTTTGAAGAGAACCAAGAGTCGAAGGAAAACCATCCCAGTCCTCCATGGCGCGCAAGAGTGGACTGATCAAGAGTCTCATCACCCGACCATTTAAGCGATCTGAGAATCGAGCACTGAAGCCCTTGCTGACTTCAAATGCCATTTCCGGATGGGCTACGGGAAAGCAAAGGCGGGCTAGCATTTCGCGACGGTAATTCACAATGTCGCAATCATGAACGGCCACAAAGGGAGCATCCGTCGCAGATAGCGCATACCCGAAGCAAAGCCGCATATTCCGACCCTTCCCCCTCGCGCCCGGATCCATACCGGCGTCATTGAGTTGGGTGATGATGGCGCTCATTCGCGGACCGTCATTCCAAAGGATCGCCGTTTCCTGCGGGAGATTCTGAAAAAGAGAACGGGCGAAATGATACTGAGTTTCATCAGCTCCATCGAGACCAACGATGACGTGTCGAATGAATCGGGTCTGAATCAGTTCTTCTAAGATGGCGGCAAGGACGGGAGAATCGAGATCTCGGGCATGGCAGGGCAATACGAGAGCAATCGCCGGGGAGCGCGCGTTGAGTTCCTTCTCGAGCTGGATGTAATCTGGGTTGCCGAGGTGGTGAAGCGTGGCAATGCCGCCGTGCTGGTAGAAGTCCGACATGATCGGCACCAATCTTCCGAGTTGCTTCGCATTGAGCAAGTCCGTGGAATTGCTATTTTCAATTGGTGAGCAAAATCGATGACCCATTTTCACACCTCGTGGTGATTCACTACCACTGGCGACCAGGAGGTGTGCGTAAGGTCATCGAGTTGACTTTGCCTGCCATCCTGCGATCGGCCCCTAGGGAGTTAGAAAAGCTGACGCTTCTGAGCGGAAGTCCGGAGTCGGAGCACCCGCTTATTGACGGCCTTGGCGGGCGAGTGGCGATTCACTCAGCACCAGCTTTGGATTATTTCTCTGAGCAGTCGCAGAATCCTGAGTCGATTGGACACAGCATTGGCGAGACCTTGCGGGCGCTCATTCCAGATCAGGACGCGGAACGCACGTTGATTTGGTTTCACAATCCCGGTCTGGCGAGGAATGCGATTTTAAATCAAGAGGTGATGAAGTTTTGTGAAAAATCGGGAAGCACGCTTATTCTGCATCATCACGATTTTTGGTGTTCCGGACGCTGGGCGCGTTGGCAGGAAATGGAGCGATGCGGGTGGAACACGCTCGAAAAGGCGGCTGGGATCACTCTCGGGGCGACGGATCGCTCGGTCCAGGTCACTATCAATCTCTCGGATTTGAAATCGCTCGCTGGCGCAATGGGGGATCGTGTTTTTCATCTGCCTAATCCCGTGGTTCGACCCAAACGAGGTTCCTCTAGCCGAATAAAAAATCTACAAAAATGGGTTGAGGAAGAGTTGCAAACGACAGCGCCACTTTGGGTTTGTCCGACCCGGTTTTTACGACGTAAAAACCTGCTTGAGGCCATTCTGCTGACACGTTGGTTGAGGCCGGATGCGGTTTTTGTGACAACATCAGGAAAGGCTTCGGGTGACGAGCTGCCCTATGCGAGGATGATACGGGACGCCGCCGAACAGGGGGGATGGAATGTGCGATTCGGAATTCTGGATAAGCCGGGCTCACCTCGAGTCGACGAGGTTTTGCGCGTGGCTGAAGTGGCGCTTTTGACATCCGTGCAAGAGGGGTTTGGTATGGGATTTGTCGAAGCCTCCGCTTGTGGCATTCCATTGATCGCGCGGGCCCTGCCGGATGTAATGCCTGATCTAGAGGCGATGGGTTTTCAATTTCCCCATCTTTATCCTGAAGTTTATATCGCCCCTACGTTGATCGATATCTCGGCTGAGTCTCATCGACAAATCCAACTCCGCTTGAGGGCAAAAGGGGAGTTGCCATCGGTGCTGTCATCACGATTTCAACCCGAGGTGATCGATTTTGAGCAACCGATCGCTTTCAGTCGTCTAACATGGCTGGGGCAAGTGGAGGTTTTGAATCGTTCTCCCATGCTAGCTTGGGAGGCCTGTCGTTCCCTGAACCCTGTTTTAGAAAAAATTCACTCCTCGCTGAATAAGCTCGAATCGACCCCGTGGCCTGTCTCTCGAATCCCGAGCCCACCTCGATATGCCAGGGCATTTTGGAAATTAGCGAACGTCGCAGTGCAATCCACTCCGACGAATGCAGATGTGGTTTTACAGGCGCAAAGCCGCCTTATTGATCGAGGGCTTTGCCCTGCGGCATTTTTTCCCGTTCAAGCGGAGAGGTTTTATCAGAAACCGGAATGATACTGGAGAAAATCTGGCGATGATTGGCCACAAAATCGTATCCGCATTCGAGAGTGAAGCGAACGATCAATGATCTGGAATAGCATAAGTGAATCCATTTTACGGCAGGGTGAAATGGGCTCAGTGCTTCGAGGATCGCTTCTGCCGCCGATGAGTGTGTGCCATTTGAGCGAATGAGTTGAACTGCCTTTTCAAAAGCCGCGAGTGGAATTTCCGGATGTTCTTTCGCGGCGGCACTCGATGGGCGGTAGTCGATGGAATCCCCGCTCACGCTTTTCAAAAGCGCGACACTTTTTATGCACAACTGGCATTCGCCATCGTAAATCAGTTGCGGCTTCATTCCAATCAAGGGCTATGCAGCCGGCTTTCGATCTTGGAATCGGCGGCGCACCCGAGCGACTTGGCCTTTTCGTAACTGGCGCGGGCGAGATCTAGGGCGGGAGGGGTTTGCTGCAGATACATCGAGGCAAGGTTGAGGTGGGCCTTGGCGTAGTTAGGATCAAGGGCGATGCTGCGGAGCAAGTATTGTTCTGACTCCTTGAGTTCTCCCGTTTTTCCTAGG
>CAIWSO010000048.1 GCA_903915315.1 uncultured Spartobacteria bacterium
ATCCACTCGACTCCCACGAATGGTCGGATTCCAAGCTGCCGGATCGGCCCCGATTTTCAATGGCCATCCGATTGAGCATCCCGATACGGTTGCGGCAGCTATCCGTATTGGCAATCCCGCCAGTTGGCAGGGGGCCAATGATGCTGTTTCGCAGTCAGGTGGGTGTATCGATATCGTGACCGACGAGGAGATCATGGCCGCGCAAAGTTGGCTTGCTGTAAATGAGGGGATTTTTGTCGAGCCAGCGAGCGCGGCAAGTGTCGCTGGATTGCTTAAATGCCTCTCTTGCTCGCGTTGTGCTTCCTGCCCGTTTAGTACGAGTCTCCGTCCTGGCGCGAAGGTCGTTCTCACAGTGACTGGGCATGGACTCAAGGATTCGGATACGCCCGTGAAATTCGGTAACTTCACACCATCCGAGTCGGATGCGACATTGAGCGCCGTTCGTGCGGTGCTGGACAAAAACTGACCCTTTTCTCATGGCATTGATCGTTCAAAAATACGGCGGCACATCCGTCGGCACACCAGAAAGAATCCTTAACGTCGCCCGTCGAGTGATCGCCTCCCAGCAGGAGGGAAACTCGATCGTGGTCGTTGTTTCGGCGATGTCGGGAGTTACCGATGGGCTCATTAAACTGGCTCGCGATGTTTCCTCTCAACCGACGGAGAGGGAGATGGACGTGCTTCTGGCCACTGGCGAGCAGACGACGATTGCGCTCACTGCCATGGCTATCAATGCGCTCGGAGGGAAGGCCGTTTCGCTCACAGGCGCCCAGGCCGGCATCATCACGAATGGCATTCACACGAAGGCCAAGATTTCCAACATCGCGCCCCGCAAAGTCCGCCAATACCTCAAGGAGGGTTTTGTGTGCATTGTCGCCGGCTTCCAAGGCCAGACCCTCGAAGGTCGCATCACTACACTCGGTCGCGGTGGATCAGATCTCACGGCGATCGCCATCGCGGCGGCCGTTAAAGCGGACATGTGTGAGATCTATACGGATGTCGATGGCGTTTATACCTGCGACCCGCGAGTCGTTCCTAACGCCCGTAAGATCGACGTGATTGCCTATGACGAGCTTCTCGAAATGGCCAGCAGCGGCTCGAAGGTCATGCAGTCTCGCTCGGTCGAGTTTGCCAAAAAATTTAAAGTGCCTTTCGAGGTGCGCAGCAGTTTCAACACCAACCGGGGAACCATTGTGAAAGAAGAATCAATCGGTCTCGAAAATGTCGTCGTTCGCGGCGTCAGCATCGAGCGCAAACAAGCCAAAGTCACCATCACCAACGTTCCGGATAAGCCCGGTACGGCCTCCCGCATCTTCACGGCGTTGTCGGAAGCGAATGTGATTATCGATGTCATCGTTCAAAACGTCTCTGTGAGCGGGTCTACGGACATTTCGTTCACGTTGAGCGCGGACGAACTCGAGAAACTGGGAGATCTCATTGACCGCGTGGCGGCCGAGATCGGTGCTGGTCAAGTCACCAAGAAAAGCGGCATCGCGAAGCTCAGTGTAGTCGGGATTGGTATGCGCTCCCACTCCGGAGTCGCAGCCACACTCTTTGAGAGCCTAGGTCATGGCGGAGTTAATATTCAGATGATCTCGACTTCGGAAATCAAGATCGCCGTCATCATTGACGAAGCTCAGATCGAGTTGGCTGCGAAGTTAGCTCACAAGGCATTCGGTTTGGATGCCGCTGCCTGATAAAGAATGCGGAACCTTTTTTTGGCTTCCGCGCGCTTAACAAAAAAGTCATCGCTTGCAACGGGGTGAAACCCGAGTTTATTAAAAACTCAAATGGGTTCCACCTCGATGGCCTTGGCCAAACTCCTCAGTGACGACGATCCCGATACGATCCGATTGGTAAAAGAACAATTGACCGCTATCGGGGAAGATAATCCTTCCACTCTCCAAGAACTGGCCAATGCGGATGATGCCAAGTTGTCCTATCATGCCCGTGATGTTCTGACTCAGATCGATGGATGCCGCGCGGAGGACGACTTCCATCTCCTGTGCCTTCTGGCTGGGGATAGTTTTGATATAGAGGAGGCTGTTTGGGCCCTCTCGAAGGTCATTGATCCGAGTGTTTGCGTTCTTCCTTTTCGGGATCAGATTAACGACTGGGGAAGTGAATTTCTTGAGCGTGTGGCTTGTGTTTCGGATAATGCCGAACGCGTTCAACTTTTGTCTGAATTTCTTGGTGAGGAGCTCGAGTTTCGGGGTAATTCGGTGCAATACTACTGCGAGGAAAATTCCCACCTGCCCTACATCCTAGAATCGCGTATGGGAATTCCTATCACGCTGACGCTGGTTTATCAAATGGTTGGGGCCCGCGCGGCGATGAAGATTGAGGGCATCAATCTCCCAGGGCATTTCATAGCCCGTCATGGTGATGTTTTTTTTGATCCCTTTCATGGGGGGCGCATTCTGTCCCGAGCTGATATCGAGCAGATCCTCGCCCGACAGGACATGGAGTTGAAGGACTCCCACCTTCAGTCAGCCAACTCGCGGCAGTTCCTCCTGCGGATATTGGCAAATCTGCTCTATGTTTACGATCTTTCTGACGAAAAGGAAAAGAGAGCTAGAATCAAGTCTTGGATGCAGGTGCTCACGGGTGCCAGTATCAATAAATGATTGTCGAAGTTCTTAATGTCGGAACCGAACTCTTGCTGGGTGAGGTGGTCAATACCCACGCCGGTTGGTTGGCAAAACAGATTTTTCCTCTAGGGCTTCGTCTCTCGCGACAGACGACGGTTCCCGATGGTTCAGCTATTAGGGATGGGGTTCTAGAGGCCTTTGACCGCACTGATATTCTCATTGTGACTGGCGGGCTTGGGCCCACCACAGACGACATCACCCGCGAGGTGGTCGCGGAGCTTTTGGGTAGGAAGTTGGAAGCGAATCAAGAAATTCGCGCCGCGATCGAGGCCCGTCTCTCCGCCCGTGGTTACGCTTTTCTCGATCGCATGCTTCGTCAAACGATGGTTCCGCAAGGGGCCACTGTCCTTAGGAACAATCATGGCACCGCTCCAGGGCTTTACTTTCCCTCGGTGAGCCATCCCTCATCAGCGTCGCCCCACATCTTTCTTCTTCCAGGTCCACCGCGCGAATTACAACCCATGTTCCGTGACTCCGTCCTGCCCATCCTTCATGAAATAGCCCAGAACTTAGATGCGAGGGAGTGCCGAACCTACCGCGTGGTTGGCCTTGGCGAAAGCGCCGTCGAGCAAATGGTGGG
>CAIWSO010000049.1 GCA_903915315.1 uncultured Spartobacteria bacterium
ATGTCTACATTTTGGAGCACTAAGGGTTAGTTGACTTGCAAAGGGTGGTTCCGGCGAACTAGGCAGTTTGGAAAATTGGTACGCGATGGTTTTATTTGCCAAAAAGGGTTGAAAAGACGGCCTAGGGTTGCTTACCTCAACGTTCCGTTTAGACTCCTGAACTTTTAAACTCAGACCCAAATTCTATGACAAAAAAATTGGCCTTAGCATTAGCAATAACGACCCTCTCGATAATAGGTGCCCGCGCAAGCGAGGACTGGGTTCGTTTTTCCCAAGATGGCAGTCAGATTTTAGTGGAGGCTCCGGGTGTTTCGAAAATGCAGGGCGCCACGCACGCCGTCTTCTCGATGGACGGGAAATACAACTACGTGATCAGCAAAGATTCTCTGGTGGGTCCGATCAAGCAGTCCACGGCCAGCACGCCGTTTGGCGAGGCGGCGGTGAGCACGGCGACCTATGGCATTAAGAATTCGCCCTTCCAATACACCGTCACACTCAAGCGCCTGAAAAAGATTCGCGCCTTCACGCTGCAGGGGGTCTTCCACAACCGCAGTGACAAAAACGTGAAGCTCGAAGCGTTTGATTTGCTCAATACTCTCAAGTCTGCGGGAGGCAACTTGGCTGTCGAGAACGCATCCGATTGGCTCGTCACTCCGCTCATGCAGGACAACGAGGCAGAAGATCTATCAAAAACGAAAAAGACCTTCCGTGACGCGGTGATCGTTTACCACAAAAACGGGCAAGGTTTCCTAGTCGGTCCTGTCGGGCCCGCCGAAGCCTACACGAGCGTGGAATTTGCAAATGGTGAGTTTAACAGCCGCTCCGAAATGGAAGGCGTACTCGTTGCTGCCGGCCAAGACCGCCGAAGCGAAGAGGTCGTTTACTGCTTCGAGCCGACGACGACCGCGACCGATATCTGGACCCGCTGGGTGGCGATCACACACAAAGCCCGCACAAAAAGTGGCCCCGTTTACGGATGGTGCAGCTGGTATGACCGGACAACAAAAATCGACGAGGCCCACATCCTGAATGTCGCAGACATCCTAGCCAAAAACCCCAATGTTTTCGGCAAAGGCATCCTACAAATCGACGACGGTTACCAGAAAATGGATGGCGACTGGAGCGCGAACACGAAGTTCCCAAGCGGCTTGGCTGCCGTAACTAAAAAAATCCGCAATGTCGGCTGGACTCCCGGCGTTTGGTTCGCCCCACTCATGATGAACCCCGAGCATCCGTGGATGAAAGCCCATCCCGATGCGATCCAGACAAACGCACTCGGCATTAAGAATTTCATGAACGCGAATTGGTTTCATCCCGATGGAGCTAACTGGCTCGTGCCAGACCATCCCGAGACAAAGAAATTCCTCAAAAACATCATCAAAAGTTCCCGCGATAACGGATTCGGCTACATCAAAATTGATTTCAATGGTATCGGAAACAGGTTCTACGATCCCACCAAGACGAGCCTGCAAATCTTCCGCGAGCTCTACACGCTCTACCGGAAGGCCGCTGGAGACAAAATGTATATCCTCTCCTGCCTCGGCCAACCTACGCGCGGCGTGATCGGTTTCATTGATGCCGCCCGTGTCGGCCCCGACTCGCATCCTGCCCACTTTGAGAAATGCTTGAAGTCGGTGCTCCGCTTCCAAATCTACGATAATGTGTGGTGGCAGAATGATCCCGATGTTTCCTATCTTGCCACTGGCTTGCCAAGCCGCGTGCTCGGTCCCACACCTCAGGGAGAAGAAATGTGGAAAACATGGCATGCCGTCACGACTCTGGTCGGCGGCACCGCGATGAATAGCGAGCCTCTTCAAGCTGAGGATTGCCGCGCCGCATGGCGCCAAGCCGAGGTCATGCGACCCGCGAGTGCGGAGCCTGCCCGACTCCTGACCCTCGGTCGCTCGCCTCAAAACACCATTTTCGGATTCGCCGCGGCACGCCCCTATGGCGACTTTGCGGTTTACAATCTCTACAACGACAGCCCAGGCACGAAATCGCTGCCGCTGAACTTCAAGGATGCCGGTCTTCCAGCAGGCGTGAATTGCGCGGTCTTCGACTACTGGCAAAACAAGGTCATTGGTTACGCCAAGGATTCGTATGCCACTGCGCCGCTTAAATATTACGCCTCAGCCCTGTTGCGCTTCACACCTTTGAAGGGGGATGCTCCGATACTGGTGGGCTCTAATCTCCACCTCTCCATCGGAGCGACAGAGGTACGCGACATCCGCGTCAAGACCGATGCGCTGGAGATCAAACTCACCGATGCCGGCGCACAGGATGGCACTCTCACCTTCTTCAGCAAAAAACCGCTAGAAGCCAAGGGGGCCAAAAATTGCAAAATCGTTTCGGTCGAATCCGCTGGAGAAAATCTCTGGAAGATCAACTTGAGCGGCCGCCAATGGGGCAAGTCGCAGTCGGTCTCGCTGGTGATCAAATAACCTCTCGCAGCCCCGCATTTTTCCAATGAGCAGCGTTTCAC
>CAIWSO010000050.1 GCA_903915315.1 uncultured Spartobacteria bacterium
AGGGCATCGACTGGGGCTTTCTCGCACCGGCAGGAGCCAAGACCTCCTCGAAAAAAGATCTAGGCTTGGCTTCCACCAATAATGGCAATGGAGGCAACGGATTGGGCGCCATTAATTTCGATATACCAGAACTCAAAGACCGGTTTTTTCACGAACAAAATACCATCTACCCGATCTTCCCGATTTCTTCCGGCGAGGAGATGACCTTGGAGTTCGGCTTGCCGGGAAATCAGGCAAAAAAAGGGCGTCGTAATAGCCCAAAGCAAAATGCACTGGAACTCGCTCTGCCGGACACGCCAATCAATACGGTGCGCGTGGATTCGTTGAACCCGTTCAATTATCTCTGGAACTACCAGTTCGACAGTGTGAGTTCCGTGCTCGGGATGGATTTGGCGACCATTCGCCAAGCGTTGCCCGATATCCAAGTGGAATTGGAGCAAGGCGGAAAACGTCAACCTCTTGCCGTCACCGCTATCCGCTCGACCTTCCAAGGCCTCAGCCCCGAACTCACCGCCGCGCAGGCCGCCGATCCCGCCAATGCCTGGAAGCTCGGCGTCTCCGGCATCGATAGCTCTGTATTCCTCCAACTCGCCGCCCCCGTGACTCTGGCGGAGGGCGCGAAGCTCATTTTGAAAATCAAATTCCAAGGCTCCGAGGCCACTTACGGGAGCGCTCTCTCAAATAGCTTCCGCGTTGCCATCGCCAACAACCCGCACGGCCTCGACGACTGGTTGGCTTTGTTCAAAAACAAGGACCGCCAGTATTGGATGAACGATACCTACCTCGCCGCCAAGGCCAACGCCGCTGGCAAGTCACCCGCCACCGGCCTCGATCTCGCTCGCGCGCACTATCTCAAAAACCACTACGACCAGTGCGCCACCCGCGTGATGGTGATGGAAGAGCGTGCGACCCCGGTTCAGACCTTTGTGCTCGACCGCGGTTCCTACGACAAACCACTCAAGGACCGCCCGCGCGAGCGGACCACCCCGACCGCTTTCCCTCCTCTACCGAAGGACGCCCCGAAGAACCGCCTCGGCCTCGCGCAGTGGTCTATGGCTCCCGAAAACCCGCTCACCGCGCGCGTGCAGGTGAACCGTCTCTGGCAACAACTCTTCCGCAACGGCATCGTCAAAACCTCCGAGGATTTCGGTCTGCAGAGTTCCCTGCCGACCCATCCCGAGCTTCTCGACTACCTCGCCGTGGATTTCCGCGAGAACAAATGGGACATGAAGCGTGCCATGAAAAACATGGTCATGAGCGCCACCTACCGCCAATCCTCGAAGTATCGTGAGGACCTCAAGGACATCGATCCCGAGAATAAACTCCTCGCCCGCGCGCCGCGATTCCGTTTCCCGGCCGAGTTGATCCGCGACAATGCCCTCGCCGCGTCCGGCCTCCTCAACGAACAAATCGGTGGCCCGAGCGTCAAACCCTACCAGCCAGAAATCTGGAAGGAAAAGTCCATGGACGCCCGTTCCAATTACGGTTTCTACACCCGCAATACCGGCGACAAACTCTTCCGGCGCGGACTCTACACCTTATGGAAACAATCCGTGCCGCCGGCTCAGATGGAGATTTTCGACGCCCCAAGCCGCGAAGCCTGCATCACCAAGCGCGCCCTCACCAATACCCCGCTCCAAGCCTTCGTGTTGATGAACGACGAGACCTATCTCGAGTTCTCCCGCAAGCTCGCCGAGCGCCTCTTCTCCGACATCAATGGGGCTTGGGAGGAAAAACTCGCCGATCGCCTGCGACGGGGAATCCGCCTTGCGACCGGACGTAACCCCGAGCAATCGGAACTCGATAGTTTGATTTCCTTCACCAACGAGAATTTACAGCGTTTCTCCGCCGACCTCGGCAACGCTGAGAAATTCCTCTCCTATGGCGAGACACCGCGAAACAAGGACCTTCCCGTGCCGCAACTCGCTGCCCTCTCATTCAGTATGTCGACCCTTCTGAATCTCGATGAAACCATTACCCGCGATTGATTTTCCAACCCAACAAAACCTATGAACAACCCCGTCGAAGAATACCTCCTGAACATCAGCCGGCGTCAGTTCTTTGGAAAAATGGCGCAAGGCATCGGCGCCATGGCTCTCGGCTCAGTTCTGAACAGCAATATGTTCGCGGCCGCTCCGAGCCCATTCGAGCGCGGCTTCCTTGGCTCCCCGCACTTCGCGCCGAAAGCCAAGCGGATCATCTACCTCTTCCAGCACGGCGGGCCATCGCAGATGGACATTTTCGACTACAAACCGGGGCTCGTGGATCAGTTCGACAAGGAATTGCCGAAGTCCGTGCGCGGCGACCAGCGCATCACCGGCATGACCTCTGGCCAATCCCGCCTGCCAGTGGCACCCTCGATTTTCCAATTCAAAAAATACGAGAATAACCAAGACGGGCTTTGGGTTTCCGAACTCTACCCCTACACGGCCGGCATCGCCAAAGAACTCTGCGTTGTGAAGTCGGTCTTCACCGAGCAGATCAACCACGAGCCAGGTGTTTCCTTCCTTCAAAGCGGATTCCAGCTTCCCGGTCGTCCCTCCTTCGGTTCCTGGATCAGCTACGGGCTCGGAAGCATGAATGAAAACCTGCCCTCCTTTGTTGTCATGATCAGCCAAGGCAAGGGCAACGCGCAGTTTGTCTCCTCCCGCCTGTGGAGTTCCGGCTTTCTGCCCAGTGAACATCAGGGCATCAACCTCCGCGGAGGATCCGAACCGGTTCTCTTTCTCTCGGACCCGAACGGCATCGACCGCACGGACCGTCGACGCATGCTTGATCAATTGGCCCACCTCAACCACATGGAGGCGGGCCGCAGCCTTGACCCAGAGGTGCTGGCGCGCATTTCCCAATACGAGATGGCCTACCGCATGCAGACGGCTGTGCCAGAGCTCACCGACTTCTCACAGGAATCCGCCGAGACCCTCGACATGTATGGTCCGGATGTGAAGGTTGCCGGCTCCTACGCCTACAACTGCCTCATGGCCCGCCGCCTCGCCGAGCGCGGCGTCCGCTTCGTGCAGCTCTATCATCGCGGTTGGGATCAGCATGGAAACCTGCCCAAGGATATCCGCATGCAGTGCGAGGATACCGACCAACCGCAGGCCGCGCTCGTCAAGGACCTCAAGCGCCTCGGAATGCTCGACGACACACTCGTCATCTGGGGCGGGGAATTCGGCCGCACCACCTACAGCCAGGGCGTCCTCACGAAGGAAAACTACGGCCGCGATCACCATCCACGTTGTTTCACGATGTGGTTCGCCGGTGGTGGCACGAAGCCCGGCATCAGCTACGGAAAAACCGACGACTATTGCTACAATATCATCGAGAAACCGATGCATGTGCACGACCTCCATGCGACTCTCCTCCACCTCATGGGAATTGAGCACGAGCGACTCACCTACCGCTACCAAGGCCGCGACTTCCGGCTCAACGATGTCCACGGCCACATCGTCCGAGACATCTTGGCGTAATCGTTTTCTAGTTTCTGATGACTGCATCCTCCTGCACCTCGAAATTTACTACAT
>CAIWSO010000051.1 GCA_903915315.1 uncultured Spartobacteria bacterium
CTCCGTATCGTTTATGTGGATTCCGGTTCCAGTGATGGAAGCGTCTTGTTGGCGAAATCCATGGGCGTGGAGATCGTCGAGCTCGACCCATCCCATGGATTGAGTATGGCGCGAGCTCGAAATGCAGGTTGGAAGAAGCTTTTGGAGCGTTGGCCTGAGATCACACACATTCAATTTATCGATGGGGATTGCGAGTTGGTGCAGGGCTGGATCTCGAAGGGTGAGGCGTTCTTGGAATCAAATCCTGAGTTTGTTGTCGTTTGTGGTAGGCGGCGTGAGCGATTCCCGCGCAGGTCGATTTTCAATTGGCTTTGTGATATCGAGTGGAACACGCCGATTGGTGCGGCCAAGAGTTGCGGAGGAGAGGCACTCATTCGCCGAAGCGCACTCGAACAGGTCGGTGGCTATGAGGAAACTTTGATAGCCGGCGAGGAACCTGAAATGTGCCACCGGATGCGGTTGCTTGGATGGAAAGTCCAGAGACTCGATGGCGAGATGAGTGTGCATGATGCCAACATCCTGCACTGGAGTCAGTGGTGGAAACGGTGCATCCGTACAGGTTACGGTGCCGCGAATCTCGTATTTAGGGGTTCACCGAGCACAGCAAAGGAGGGCTTCCCCTTTCAGCATTTGGTCGAGAGCGCCATCCAGTGGGTGACGATTTGGATTACTGGCCTAAGTATCGCTTGTTTCTGGCTTCTTGTTGGTTGGAAGGTCACGGGATCCCTGATTTTGTGTGGGGTTGTTGCATTAAGTCTTCTTCAATCGCTCCGCATCGCGCGAACTGTAGTTGAGCGAGCGGGCGGTTCTGCAAAGGCTTTCGTCTATGGCATTTTCATGATGCTTGCCAAGGTTCCCGAATTTCTCGGGATCTGGAAATTTCACAACGACTTCAACGAAAGAAGGCATCCACAGCTCATTGAGTATAAATCATGAAAATTCCGGGCCTTGAATCTGATATGGCGCGCTGTCCGAAGTCCGCGTTCTTGCGGGAGCAGTCGCTCTGGGCGATCGCTGTTTATAGGTTTGGGAGATGGAACGACCAACGTGTGCCTGGATTCTCTCGAATTTTTTTCGATCGCATTTATTGGCTGCTGTTTCGGATTGTGGAGACTCTCACTGGCGTCAGTTTCACCAAGGCTGCGGACATAGGCCCCGGTTTCAGAATCTATCACTTCGGAAATATCTTTATCCATTCCGATTCCAAAATAGGGGCCAACTGCACGCTCCGGCATGGTGTGACTATTGGAAACAAACACGAGGGAGGTCCGACGCCCGTCCTTGAAGACGATGTCAATGTCGGAGCCTATGCCCAAATCCTAGGAGGAATACGGATAGGGAAGGGGGCTCGTATAGGAGCTCTCAGCTTGGTTTTGCAGGATGTGCCTGCGGGTGCAACGGCTGTTGGGATTCCCGCGCGAATCCTTCTTCAACAATCAGAGCCATGAAAGTCCTCTACCTCAGTTCTGTCTTCCCGAAGCGGTCCGAGACCTTTGTTTACAGGGAATTTCTTGGCCTGAGGGAAAAAGGCATCGATGTCGGTGCGGCCTCGCTTCACCCGCCAGAGGAGGATTTTTCTGATGGGACGCTTCAAGCTTTGGCATCCGAGGTCTTTCCGGTTTATGGCAGTGGGTATCGCCAACTTCTGTGGGATGCGGGAGCTTTCCTTTTGAGGTTTCCCTTGCGCACCGCAGGAGTGATCCGTGTCGCATTGAGCGATGCGCTATTTGCTTCGGATGTGGCCTTCTGGTATCGCCCTAAGTTGATTCTACAGGCTATTGCTGCTCTCGGTCTTGCCCATCGGATTGTTAGTGCGGAAAATTCCGCTTCGTTGTGCAAACCCTATACTCATTTGCATATTCACATGGCACATGCCGCAGCGACAGTGGGTATGTATGCAGCACATGCCCTAGGGATTCCATTCAGTTTCACTGGTCATGCTTCGGATCTCTTTCGGGAGCGATGTTTACTTAAAGAAAAACTCGAGCGTTCGGCGTTTGTTGTGTGCATCAGTGAATGGCATCGGAGTTGGTATCGCCAAATTGTGGATCGATCAGATTCGGAGTTTCCGTTGATCCGTTGCGGTGTATCTGTGGCCTCTGCTCCCGCTTCGTTCGTCCCGCACAGCGATTTGCGGATTTTAACCATCGCTAGACTGGTCGAAAAAAAGGGGATTGATGTGCTAGTCGAGGCCTGTCGAATTCTTTGCTCTCAAGGGATTGGAATTTCATGCACGATTGCCGGTGATGGGCCAGAGGTTGATCATTTAAGGGAACTCGCCAAGGGATTGCCCGTGGAGTTCATTGGTGCGGTTGACCATCACGATGTTCCGGCGCTTTTGGATAAAGCCGATGTTTTTGTGCTTCCCTGTCTCGTCGCGGCGGACGGAGATCGTGATGGCATTCCTGTTGTTCTGATGGAGGCGATGGCGAGCGCCACTTGCGCGTTGGCCGGGGATCTGCCGACCATAAGAGAGCTTATTGTTGATGGTCAGTGTGGATGCTTGGTTCCCCCCGGTGATGCGCTCGTTCTAGCCAAGCGACTTCTAGCCCTTTGGGCTGATCCCGATATTCGTGAAGTACTCGGAAGCGCGGGGCGAAGTCGTGTGAGTGATGAGTTTTCGTCAGATATAAACCTCGATCGATTGGTTCGCAGTTTCTTGAGGCACTCTGGAAGTGTTGAACCTCTTGTGTGTAGAGATGCGATTTCGAGCCGGTATTTTCTTGTGACCGCCTGCCGCGATGAGGCCCAATATGCCAAGCGCTGCTTGGACAGCATTCTCAAACAGTCCGTGCTGCCGAATCTCTGGGTGATTGTCGATGATGGCTCGACTGATGAAACCCCGTCCATCTTGGCGGAATATGCAGCCAAGTATCCATGGATTAAAATCCTGCGGAGAGAGGATCGTGGGACGCGCGCTGTCGGGCCTGGAGTGGTCGATGCCTTCTATGCGGGGTTGGATACGGTTCCTATCAATGAGTTTGAGTTTCTGTGCAAGTGCGACCTCGATCTCGACCTGCCTCCGCAATATTTCGAAACCCTGATACGCCGGATGAATGAAAACCCAGCACTCGGAACCTGTAGTGGGAAGGCTTACTTTGAAAGAAATGGTCGCTATGTGAGTGAAAAATGCGGCGATGAAATGTCGGTAGGAATGACCAAGTTCTATCGGGTTTCGTGTTTCAAGGCGATTGGGGGATTCGTTCGCGAGGTGATGTGGGATGGGATAGATTGCCATCGCTGCCGCATGTTGGGGTGGATTGCTTGCAGTTGGGATGATCCCGAACTGAGGTTTGTTCATTTGAGGCCCATGGGATCGAGCCAGCGGGGGATTCTCACTGGCAGGATGCGCCACGGATATGGGCAATATTTCATGGGAACGGGTTTTCTCTATATGACGGCGAGTTCTATCTTTCGCTTTGCTCACCCCCCTTTTGTGCTTGGGGGAATTGCCATGTGGTGGGGGTATGTGAGGAGTTTGCTCGCACGCCAACCTCGCTACAACGATTGGGGATTTCGGCAATTTCTCCACAAATACCAACTCCAATGCCTTCTGCGTGGAAAGAAAGTGGCGACGGAGACGAGCTGTCGTAGCGGCATCGAGTCGATACAAAAACAAATACTTCTGCCCAGTTGTGAATAGTTGCATGCCTATCACTTTCGGAACCTGGTTTATGACTTTAGCCATCTGTATGGGGCTCCTCGGTTGCACGGCCGTTCCGATCAAGGAGGGAGTTTATGGTCCCGATATGGGAGATGGGAAAGGACCACCAGTCACTGGGCTTAAACCAAGTCAGTTTTTTACTGCGGAATTGAAAGCAAGCGGCGATGCGTTTTCGACTGATAAAAAAATCGATACGGAATCGATGAAGTTGGGTAACGAATATCGCCTTGGTCCAGGTGACCGCTTTGCCTTTCTGGTGCGCGGAAGGGAGGATATCTCACGCGAGGAGATTATCGTCGCTCCCGATGGGGAGGTGTCGCTGCCGCGAGTGGGAATCATGAACGTCCAAGGGCGAACGTTGTCCGAGTTGACGGAGACATTTGTTCAGTTGTTGGGTTCCTACTATGAAAATCCCGAGGTCACTCTCGTGATGAAGGCCTACAACAACAACCGGGTCTTTGTTCTGGGACGGGTTACTAATCCTGGCGCAGTGAGCTTTCAAGGGCCAGGCACACTTCTAGAGGCTCTCTCCCTTGCTGGGGGGCTGCCGGTGGACACAGCAAAGTCTTTCCTCACCCGTTGCACGATTGTCCGAGGCAAAGATCTTGTCATGCGTGTCGATCTCAAAGAGTTGCTTGAAAAAGGAAACATGAGGCTCAATGCTCGGCTCCAGAATGGGGATGTGATTTTCATTCCGCAAAGTGACGATCAACTCGCCTATGTCATGGGTGAAGTGAAGTCTCCCGGTGTTGTCCCCCTACGACCGGATTTATCTCTTCTGGATGCCATCATGAATGCGGGAGGTCCGACAAAGGCGGCTAGCCTGCGTGACATCTTTCTCATTCGTCGGGCTCAAGGAAATGGGGTTGTGGAGCGTATCAGCTTCCAGAATCTCGTTGGGAAGGCCGACTACCGAAGAAACTATGCCCTCTGCGATGGGGATATGATTTACGTGCCTGAGAATGGGCTGAGCAAACTCAATTATTTCTCTTCGCAGATAGCACCGTTTTTTACTGTTGTTGGGATCGCGGCGAATGTGGTCTCTGGGGTCGGACTGCTGGAAACGTTCGGAAATGTGCTCTACGGCGGAGGAGCGATATCCTCTTCGGCCAATACTCAAGCCACAAGTGGCGGGTCGGGTGAAAATTGATATTTCGCCATGCCCGCCTTAAAAGAAAATGGGTTTGCCCAGCCATTGATTCGAGGGGCTCTCGAAGACAGAAAAAAGGTGAAGCCTTTCCAAGTCTGGGATTTTCTCTGGCGGCGGGGTCCTCTTGTTTTGGGGCTCGGTGTGCCAGCTTTTCTGTTATTTGGGCTACTCGCGACACCAATTACCCACCCGATTTACAAAGTCGAAGGCACCTTGCTCATTAAACAAAGCAAAGAACCCACACTCAACGGCAAGGATCGCGAGTCTATTCAAGGTGATGTGGGGGTTTTTCAAAGAACGTTGGTTCTCAGGATAGTTGATCGGGAGGTTCTCAAGTCCGCGCTCGATCATCTGCCCGACGAGCAGCGTCCCAGCTTTCTCAAGGGGCTTGGTTCTACAGATAAGGCGATCTACAAACTCATGTCGCGAGTCCAAGCCAAAGAGGTTGAGCGCACCTACTTGATTCAAGTCTGGCTGGAGGCCGATGAGTCTCAAGGATTGGCTGAGACACTGAGGGCGGTCCTTTCCAGCCTCATTGAAAAGCTCCAATCGGAACAGGAGACCCAATACGCCTCTCGCCTCGGCTACCTGCAGTCGGAGAGAGATAAAATCTCTTCACGGGGGATGGATGAAAAAAAACGCATTCTGGATCTCGCGAACCGACTCGAAAATCGCACATTTCTTCGCGCCGATTTCATCACGGATTTGGGCAAAATGAATCAGATTCAAAAGCTCTACTGGGAAGCTCAGGCCGAGACGATTTCGAAAAAGGCCGCACTCGAGGAAGCTGAAAAAAACCGCGAGGCCTTATCCAAGACAAGTTTGACTCCCTTCGCGGAAGAACGCGTTGCCGACAACTTTGGGATCAATCAGATCGAACGCTGGACATACGAAAAGGCCCAAGATTTACGCGCCTCGATTGATGGTCTTAAACCCGAAAATCTGGATCGAAAATACATCGAAGAACGCATGGCTTTAATGAACGACTACATGAGTTCGTACAAGAAGCGGGTGGGGGATGAAACGATCATCAATCTCACGCAGAAGCGATCTTTTGAGCTCGATACAGCAGTCATCAAGGCCCGAAACGCGTTTGAATCTGCAACCAGTTCCTCGGATCAGCTTGGAATGGAGTTGGCGAGAGCCAATGCGGAGGCGGCTCGGATATCGGATGCTATCTTTGAGGCGAACGAACTCACGTTTGGCCTCGGGCAACTCCGGGACCGCTTGGGATCCATCAACACACGAATCGATGATGTGGAGCTGGAGGCAAAGTCCCCCCTCCCGGTTGTGATCGATAAGATACCCGTAACCCCCGAGCACCCCACCTCCAGTAATGCCCCCAAACTCAGGGTGGCAGCTTTAGCCGTGTCATTTGGGTTGGTCACGGGGATATGCCTTCTTTTCGATCTTGTGGATGGGAGAGTTCGAAGCCGCGAGGAGCTTGCCGCAGCTATCGGCGGACCCGGCGCGGTGCCGATTCCGGCGATCGCTGGAGAAAATGAAGACAGGGGCTTTGCTCAAATTCTCAGAGATGTGAACATTCCTGCCTCTCGCGCCGTGCTGGATTTGGCCTTGCGACTTTATCTGGAACATCAGCGCGGTGGAGCCCGCCTTTTCGCCTTTGTTGGTATTCACGCGCGATCAGGAAATACGACCATTGCCCTCAACGCTGCAAGGGCCTTGGGTCTCCATGGCCTGCGTGTTCTTCTTGCTGAATTTCCGACGGGAACTCCAGGAATGGCTCTTGCATCGGGCCTGCCCATGGAATCCGGGACAATAGAGCCGTGGTCAAAAAAGACGAAGGATCCCGAAAGTCGCATAGATATTATGCCGTGGGGTGAGGGGAGTGCGCCAGATAGCATTCGCTCCTCCATCGAGGCTTTTCTCGAAAAGGCCTCCCAAGATTACGATGCGGTGATACTCGATCTTCCGTCGATTGCGTTTTCGGACATTGCTCAAGAGGCTGCCATGAAATGCGATGCCGTTGTTATTACCGTCCGACAAAATGTGGGGCTTTTTAGCGATGTCCGTCATGCGGTGGACATCCTTTCGAGTGCAGGGGTCCCAGCTGTGACTGCGTTGCTTAACTTCTCACGTCCTGAACCGCTGAGGCTTCACTCGTTGATTCTACTCCGATCAGGGATGAGATCACTCTCTGTACTCGATGCTCATTTTAAAGCGAGAATCGCTTCGTTCTACGCGGGAATCCTTAAAAAAGGGAGGTCTTCCATTATCTGGGGTAAAATCCACCGTCAAAAGCCAGAAGGCGGGGAGGGGCAAAAATGAATGTGGGCTTAGTCACGATTGTTATCGGCCCAAAATATACCTCTCTTTTCGAGCAGTATTCGCGTGTTCGTTTTGATGCTTATGCGCGTCGCCATGGTTACGATACCCTGATCATCGACAAACCGATTCGCGAACTACCCGGAAAAAAGTTCACTTGGCAGAAGTGTTGCCTGCATGATCTGGAATGGGTCCGCGAGAAAGATCACATCGCATTCCTCGATTCGGACACACTCATTGCAAAGGACGCGCCGCCGATTCCGTTCGTTGAGTTTGGGAAGATTGGCGGAGTCATGGATAAGCCCCCGGCGGGTCTCAATAGTGGAGTCCTTATTTTTCGACCGGGAAAGGAAGTGGCGGCCATGTTTGAGGAAGCGCTTCTTGATCTGGATCCTTTTTGGGATCAAGTCGCGCTCGAGCGCGTGCTTCGTAAAAATAACGCGCTTCAGCTCATTGATCCTCGATTTCACTGCATGTTTTACATCAGGAGTCGGAGGATTTTTTCAGCCCTCTTTAAGCGCCATTGGATTTACCATTCCCTTCACGGAAAATCGAAGTTGGCTATCATTCACCGCCTTTTGGGTATTCAGCGCCGATGAGACCCGATGCACTACCAATCCAGTCGGCCGAGTTTAAAGTCCGATTGGCAGGCCAAAAACACAGCGATATTGAGGCCTGTCCGCAAAAGCGCGCTCGGCAAAAAGGCGAACCTCTTCCGCGTTGGCAAGTGTGTGAGTCTTCGCAAGGGTTCGCCCATAAATTCCAATCCCCCAGGCAATGTGGCTCGATACGCTTTCGCCAAGCCGACAACCCAAAACGGATCTCGCTTGTTGTTTTCTTGGATAACCCAATTTGGATCTTCTCCATCACGAACCAGTTGCTGGATATACGAGAAGAGCAAAATGTTGAGAGCGGTTCCGTTCAGGAGACGGCGTTCATGGCTGAACCAGTCTTTCAAGCCCGTGACAGCTTTGAAATAATGCGTTGCTTCAGGCGCACGGACAATCCCCTCGGCTCTCTCTGGGTGACGAAAGGAATCCGTCAGCAGCATCGCTTTCACAAACCCATCCTCGACAAGCAATCCAAGGGGCATCCAAAAACTCCGCAACGCATCAGCACGCGCAAAGTAAAGGCTGCCTGCGATCTTTGGTGTGCCGGTTGTTTGAAGATGCGAAGCATTCACGGAAAGGCGTTCGCACAAGCTCGGGTTCTGTTTCAAGGCGATATCTTTAAGGGGAAGATCAACGGCGACAACCGCTGCAGGCGATTCCATAAGGGTCTTAACCACGCGTTCCAAGCATTCAGGCTCCCCGAAATGGATGTCCGCATCGAGCAGCAGAAGACCCTCCGCATCCGCAGGGCTGAATTCATGAACGAAATGATTCCATGCATTGGCCTTCCCGCCTTCAGTCAGTTCGTTCACTTCGACCTGCACCGATGGGTGCCTTTTTTTCAAGGATTCAAGCGCCTCCCGTGCAAGCAAGGCAGTCGCATCACGGCATCCATTGGGCACGACATGAATCGAAATTGTGTGATTCGGATTTTCAAACACGCTTTGCTCCGCAAGCGAGGATATCGTAGACCCGATAGTTCGTTCCTCGTTGTAAGCCAGTATTCCCATAGCGATTTTCACGTCGCCAAGGTCCCATCGTCCATACTGCCGCGCAACCCAGTATCCCTCCTACCATGACCTTCCTCGTCCCTATGGCGATGTTTGGAATCATTCCACTGGCTCTCAAGCTATTTGAGAAATATCCGGCCCGAGTTGCTGCTGCCGCGGTCTTTGTGATTGGGTGGCTTTTTTTACC
>CAIWSO010000052.1 GCA_903915315.1 uncultured Spartobacteria bacterium
GTGGAGACGATTAAAACGCGGGTGCGGGCAGCAGTGCCTCGGGTGCCGTCGATGATTCGCACTTTGTAATCGGTAAGGCTGACAGTATCGATCCAAGCGTAGAAAGGCCGTAGTGCCTTGCGGAGGGCCGCATCGAGCGCATTCACGGGGCCGTCTCCTTCTTCGACCGTATATTCCGCAACCCCTGAAACCTGAAGTTTCACAGTGGCCTCGCAGGTGGTGAACTGGTGATCGACGGATTGACGGTAGGAGCAGTGGTATTCCTTCAGATCAAAGAGAGGTTGGTGATGCCCGATCGTGCGGCGGATGAGAAGACCGAATGAAGCATCGGCGGCTTCAAACTCGTAGCCGATGGATTCGGATTCTTTCACTTTTTTCAGAATTGCAGCGACCTCGGGCGCGCCTTTCTGAAGCTGGAAGCCCAACTCTGTCGCTTTTGAGAGAATGTTACTCTGGCCCGACATGTCCGAGACAAGAATGGTCTGTGAATTGCCGACCAAACCGGGACTCATGTGCTCGTAGCTGTGGGATATTTTTTGGACCGCATGGACATGAAGGCCGCCTTTATGCGTGAACGCGGCCTGGCCTACATACGGAGCTCTTATATCCTGAGGAACGTTAGCAAGCTCATCGATGAATCGGGAGACCTCGCGAAGTTGGGTGAGATCGGGCACGCAGGGGATTTCCATTTTCACCTGGAGTGTGGGGATGATCGTTGTGAGATTGCAGTTGCCTACCCTCTCTCCATATCCGTTCATCGTACCTTGCACTTGGGAAGCGCCAGCCCGTATGGCGGCGAGAGCGTTGGCGACGCCGAGTCCGCAATCGTTGTGGGTGTGGATACCGACCGGGCACTTTAGGTCGGCGATCACCTCGCCGGTGATGCGGCCGATTTCCTCGGGGAGAGAACCTCCATTGGTATCGCAAAGAACGAGGACATCTGCGCCCGCATCGCGAGCGGCGCGCAGAGTCTGTAGCGAGTATTCGGGATTGTCCTTGTAGCTGTCGAAAAAATGCTCGGCATCGTAGAAAACCTCACGCCCGTTCTTTTTCAAAAACGCCACGGTGTCCGCGATCATGCGTATATTTTCTTCAGCGGTGACATTCAGGACCTCGACGACATGAAGGAGCCAAGTCTTGCCGACGATGGTGACTACGGGAGTCTGGGCTTCGAGGAGAACCCTCACTTGAGCGTCGTTTTCGACTGCGACGCCGCCACGACGAGTGCTGCCAAAGGCCGTTATGCGCGCATTCTTCCACTCGAGTTTGGCGGCTTCCGCAAAGAAAGCAGCATCTCTGGGGTTGGATCCTGGCCATCCTCCTTCAATGAAGTCGACACCGAAACCATCCAGTTTTTGGGCCACGCGGATCTTGTCGAGAATCGAAAAAGATATTCCCGTTCCCTGCGTTCCATCCCTGAGAGTTGTGTCGTAAATTGTGACCGGTTTCATGTGCAGATTCGAGGTTAGCGGTCGGAAGTCTTTGGATCAAGCGACTTGGTGGGGCGCGCTTGTCTCCGCCATACATCCGGATCGTTAAACAATTCCCACGGCGCGGAATTTTTCCTCCACGTGCCGGAAGTGGCGTTCGGGAGCGCAGGCGCTTTCGATGTCCGCAGCAGCGAGGTGGGACGCAACAGTCGGTTCCTCGGAGAGGTTTTTTGCCAAACCACCGCCTTCGCGCCAGGTTTTCATTGCGGCACGCTGGACGGCTTCATAGGCGTCTTTGCGCTCCATTCCTTTTTCCGTGAGCATGAGGAGGGCAGCTTGGCTGGCATAGAGGCCACCGGTGAGTTCCATGTTTCGCTTCATGTTCTCGGGATAAACAATCAGGCGCGCGACAAGCTTCGTGAGAGTCACGAGCATGTAGTCCAGCAACGTGCAGCTGTCTGGGAGAATGATGCGTTCGACCGAGCTGTGGCTGATGTCGCGCTCGTGCCAGAGGGCCACATTTTCGAGTGCGGCCATGGCGTTACCGCGAATCACACGGGCAAGCCCGCTCAGGCGTTCGCCAGTGATCGGGTTGCGTTTGTGGGGCATGGCGCTGCTGCCTTTTTGCCCCTCGCTAAAATATTCCTCCACCTCGAGAACCTCGGTGCGTTGCAGGTGGCGGAACTCCGTCGCCCAGCGATCCACGCTGGAAGCGATGAGGGCCAGTGTGGTCATGAATTCGGCGTGACGATCGCGCTGGATGATTTGGGTCGATAGCGCAGCGGCTTTGAGGCCGAGGCTTTCGCAGACGCTTTTTTCCACCTTCGGATCCAAGTGCGCATGTGTTCCCACGGCTCCACTGATTTTTCCAACACGGATGCGTTCGCGCGTTTCGCGCAGGCGTTCCAAGGAGCGGGTAAACTCATCATACATGAGGGCCATCTTGAGGCCGAAGCTGATGGGTTCAGCATGAATGCCATGGCTGCGGCCAATCATGGGTGTGAATTTGTGCTCCTTCGCACGAACGGCGACAGCCTCGCGGAGGGCGAGAAGATCTTTTTCCAGCAGGTTGAGCGACTCCAGCATTTGGACAGCCAGCGTGGTGTCGAGAAGATCGGAGGAGGTGAGGCCTTGGTGAATCCAGCGGGCGGCTGGGCCGACGCGGGAGGCAACGTCCTCGATGAAAGCGATCACATCGTGGTTCGTGCGTTTTTCGATTTCCCGAACATTGTCGATATCGAAGGCCCCCTTCGCTCGGATCTCGGCGGCATCCTCTTTTGGGATTGTGCCCAACTCAGCCATCGCTTCGCAGGCGAGGGTTTCGATCTCGAGCCAAATTTCCAATTTTCTCTTCTCAGTCCAAAGGGACCGCATTTCCGGCAGTGAGTAACGTTCAATCATCAGGCAGGCATTAAAACCACCTCAACGCGATTACGCCAACACCGGAATGAAAAAAATCCAACCGCGACTAAATTCAGTGACAGACACCCGATTCATTATTGGATGCATTTTTTCTATTGCCTGATTGGGATGGTGCGCTAATCTTCCGCTCCTGCCAACTTCCCGTGAGGATAACCGAAATGGTCATTTGCCGGATTGAAAGCAGGAGATTTAAACAAACAAATTCATCCGCCAGGGTAGCTCAGCGGTAGAGCAGGGGACTCATAAGCCCTTGGTCGGGAGTTCGATTCTCCCCTCTGGCACCAAAATATTTTATGGCCAATACCAAATCAGCAGCAAAAAGCGCCCGCCAAAGCACGAAGCGTCGTGAACGCAACGCCTCCGTCATAACCGGTGTAAAAACCCGTCAAAAGAAGCTTCGTGCAGCCCTCGCAGGCGGCGACGCTGCCGTGTCGAAATCGGAATTCAGCGCATGCTCCTCCGCTCTCGATAAAGCTGTTAAAAGCGGTACGATCCACCGCAACGTGGCCAATCGCCGCAAGAGCCGCTTGAATAAGGCTCTCGTAAAAGCGACCGCAGCCAAGTAATAACGAAGGGGCGAAATACTTCGCCCGGCCGCGTGCCCGCGCGGCCTTCCCGGTGGGTATGGTATGCCACCCTGCAAAATCGTTTGATTAAAAACGGGCGTTTTGCTTTTGGTCCACGTTTGGAGTTGAAATGACATCAGCTCTGCGACCTAATTTCCAGCAAGATTCCTTGCTGTTTTATCGTCTACTGAAGCGCGGTAGATTTCTGAAATTGATCTTTCAACAGGATTTCAGAATGGCTAAATGAACTTTTTCTCAATGCCTTCGTTGAAAATGCCACAGATATTTTGTATTCGAACGCGAGGGGTGCGGGCGCCCAGAAAAAAAACATTGAGTCACATAGTTTGAAGGTATAGAATATATACCGTGGAGTTCGAGTATGATTCAATCAAGAGCCATAACAACAAGAAGAAGCATGGCATTGACTTCCGCGAGGCCCAAGTCCTGTGGGAAGATGAAGATCGATTGGTCATTCCGGCCCGCAGTGACACCGAGGCACGTTTTGCACTTCTCGGAAAAACAAAAAGCAAGATATGGGTTGCCTTTTACACATTGCGAGGCGAGGCCATTCGAGTTTTTTCAGTGAGACGAGCACGCGAAAAGGAGGAACACCAATATGACAGCGGAAGAACTGGATAAAATTTTCGATGATGGGAACGAGGACATTCTGCCTTATCTCGACCTATCGAAGGCTGTCAGGCCAGGGCATCAGGCCAAGCGAGTTAATGTGGACTTTCCTGCTTGGATGATTACAAAACTCGATTTTGAGGCTGATCGCTTGGGGGTGCCTCGGCAATCACTCATCAAGGTCTGGATAGCTGAACGGCTGGCTGGGGCCCAAAAGTTAAAAGTGGCTGCACAGGCAGATTGCCAAATCTGATGACTAAGGGACTTCTGTATGGCCTCCTTTTTCACTTCGCGGGTAGGAGTAAGCATTGCCGACAGAGTGGTGACAGGTCATCAAGAGTTACGATAGGAGAAAGAATAATGATTCCAATACGAGGCTCTTGTTATCATTCGCTTCAGACTATGGAAGCCCACCCATAACGATCATACATGAGCTCCAAGCGATCGCGTTCTGCCAAGAAATCGTTGACCTCGCTCTACGTCTCCTTCACTGGAGTCGAACCTGGGTACGTTCCTAAGCGATGGGTTAAGTTTCCCGTTGCGCTTCTGCTACTCCCTCCCTGCTGGGTTCTTTCGCTGACATTTTTTTCCGCGATGCTCAACACGACCCTCAACGACTTTTTCTGGGCGAGCCCGGTGTTTTGGTTTTTTTCCGGTGGGTGTGCGATCGCGGCCATTCTCTGCGAGGGATTGCCCAAGCTCGTTATTGTTTATGTGCTGGGACACGAATTGACGCATGCGCTCTGGGTCTGGCTTCATGGTGGTCGCGTGCATGACTTCCGTGTCGGTTGGGAGGGTGGGCACATCATCACGGATAAAACAAATACGTGGGTTGTACTGGCGCCGTATTTTTTTCCATTTTATACGGCAGGCTGGATTATCGCTTATGGTCTGGCGCTGCTGATCCCAGGCGTCTCCGCGCAATCGGAGTCTTTGTTTTTCGGCATTGGACTCACGTGGACATTTCACATGATTTACACGGTAAGAATGATCAAAAAAGGTCAGCCGGATATTGAATACGGAGGCGTTTTTTTCTCCATTGTGGTGATTTATTTTTTAAATTTGGCTCTCATTTCAGCACTCTTGATTGTGGCCTCCCCGAGTGTGACGTGGACAGGCTTTGCCCGCGATCTGCTGGAAAATGCGATGAATTTTTCGGCTGCAGTGGTGAATGCGATCCCGCGATTCCAATAAGATATCGCGCTCGGTATAGATTTGGGATCCGGACTTTCCAATCGCGTATTCATACCTATGCTAACAGGTATGCAACATGAGATTGATGCTAGGGTTGAGAGCAAGGCACTTCGTATCAATGTGGAGAAGCGGTTCTACGGCACGTTTGCCGAAATCGGCGCGGGTCAAGAGGTGGCTAGACACTTTTTTTCCGTTGGTGGTGCAGCCGGAACGATTGCAAAAACGATTTCCGCCTATGACATGACTTTCAGTGATGCGATTTATGGGGCTGGCGATCGCTATGTGAGTCGCGCGAGGTTGGAAACCATGCTTTCGCACGAATTCGATCTCCTTCTGGAAAGGTTGGATCCGGTTCTGGGAGCCGACAGGCGCTTTTTCGCATTTGCGGATACCGTTGCGGCGCGCAGTTTCCGTCGCCATGATGAGTCCCATGGTTGGATGGGGCTTCGATTCCAGCATGAGCCACGCGCACCTTTCAGCGAAATCATCCTGCACGTTCGCATGCTCGATGACGAGAATCTCGTGCAACAGGAGGCGCTGGGGATTTTTGGAGTCAATCTGGTTTACGGGGCTGCTTACCATTCTGGTGACGCCCGAGCCCTCATTAAGTCGCTCTCCGATGACTTGAGGCCCGGCCGTATTGAGGTCGATATGATTCGGTTTTCTGGTCCCGCCTTCGAGGGCATCGACAACAGGATCATGAATCTGGAGTTGATCGTTCAGGGGCTTACGCAGTCCGCTCTGTTCAGGCCCGATGGTGAAGTGGTTCAGGCTGCGGATGCCTTCTACAAAAAGCCACTGCTTGTGGAGCGCGGAAGCTTTCGACCAGTCACCCTCGTCACGAATGACATGCTCGATGGAGCTCTTCGTATGTTTGAACGCGAAGATGGAGTGCCGGAGGGGAAGCCCGAAATCCTTATGGAGATCACCATGCAGAACCTTCTTGCGGGGGGGCAGCTTGATCTGCGCGATTTCCTCGATCGCGTGGATATGCTGACTTCGCTGGGTCGAACGGTGCTGATCTCCAATTATGGGGAGTTCTATCGCTTGGTGAATTTCCTGACCCGCTACACAGCGGGACCGATCGGTCTTCCTCTAGGAATCCCGAGCCTAAGCGAGATTTTCACCGAAAAATACTACAACAATCTCGAAGGCGGCATCCTTGAGGCTCTCGGTCGCCTTTTCAAAAAGAATGTCCGCCTTTACGTCTATCCTTACATTTCAGCAGGTGGCGAGTTGGTGGATTGCGCGAACTTCCGAGTGGCTCCCCATCTTAAGCATCTCTACGCGCACCTACTCGAAAATGGATCGATTCGCGGCATTGAGGATTACCATCCGGACTACCTCTACATTCGATCCCAGCATGTGCTGGAGTTAGTCCGAAAGGGCGATCACGCTTGGGAGAAAATGGTTCCTCCGCAAGTTGCCGCTATCATCAAAGAGCGCGGGCTATTTCACGCCGAGGAGGGCAATGCCCTCCAAGTTTGCTCCGAGCAGTAGAGCCCTCCGCGGTGGGGGCACGCGAGGGTTAGGCGCGGAATTTCCAGTTTGGGCATCAAAGTCCAAGTCGTGAATAAAGCGCATCGAGCGGAAGTTGGAGCCCGATGAAAAACTCGCCGAAATCCGCATACTGCGCACTCACCTCATCGAAGCGCATTTCGTATACGATCGCTTTTATGTCCGATGTGGTCTTCGAGAAAAGGGTGACGAACCACTCGTCATCGTCTAGTCCGGTCGATCCCGTGATGAGTTGAAGAATGCGGCCGGAGTAAGTGCGGCCGACGCGGGCGTGCCCAGCCATGAGTTTTTTGCGGGCTTCGAAATCGAGGGCATACCAGTTTTGTCCAGGGACGCGGCGTTTGGACATGGGATAAAGGCAGACGACAGGCCAATCTGGGAGGTTGGGTTCTAGGCGATCCTTGAGATACTTTGTCATGCGCTTGCGGAAGGCGTCCATTTTTTCTTCGAAAGCAGGCGTCCCGGCGGTGAGTTGCTCTTCTTTTTCGAGACTGAGCGCGTATTCCTCATCGCTTGTTGTGTATTCACTGCGTTCCGTCATCGAGAGCCAACTGAAGGCCGGTGAGAGAATGTCTGGACCGAGGGCGAGGGCGAGACGCTTGGAAAAGGAATCCGCCAAATGGAGGTCGGGCGTGATGAGCATGAATCCGAGGTCGGCCTTGGGAGTCACCATGCTGAAGATGAGAAGTTGGGTATCTGGGGTGGATCGAATCTCGCGCACCAGCTCGGCAAGGGCCGTCTTGGCCGAGATGCGAGAGGATTTATCGAGGAGATCCCATTGGCCGTGCTCCACACGGAAGAGGAGGTGGATGACGTGACGGCCTTCGGTTGGTAGGATTGCGGGAAGTGGCTGCATAGTTTGTGTTGTTGGAAAAATATTTCGGCCTTGAGCAAAAAACGATTGCAATCTGCGGAAAGCGAAACGATTTTCGGGCCCAGTTAACCAAAAAATATCATGGCAGACGTAGCAAACAAATACAGCGACAACGTGGGTGGAAAATTTTACGTGGATGATCAGTGCATCGATTGCGATCTCTGCAGGGAAACCGCTCCGGCAAACTTCAAGCGCAACGACGATGGTGGTCACAGCTACGTCTATAAGCAACCCGAGACTCCCGAAGAGGAAGCCCTCTGCCAGGAAGCGATGGATGGTTGCCCGGTGGAAGCCATCGGCAATGACGCCTGATTTCTTATCGTTTTAAAATAACCCGGCTCCCGGCATGGAATTGCCGGGGGCCTTTTTTATGTCGTCGGATTCTCTCAGAGCACGTGTGATCGCCGAATGGCGAGGGTTGCCCGAAGCGGCGGAGCGCAAAGATCGTTGCAGCCTCGTGAGCGACGTTCTCCAAAAGCTCCTTCCCCGATTGGGCTTGAATGAGCGGTTGAGCGAACAGCAAGTGAAAGAGGCATGGTTGGATGTGGTGGGGGCATTTTTGGCCCAGCATTCGGTGCCAGCGGCCCTCAGCGGCGGGGTACTCACTGTTCAAGTTTTGCAGCCGAGTGTGCGATATGAATTGGAGCGAAATTGGAAGTCGGAAATCCTTCAGAAACTTCAGGCCCGATTCGGTAAAAAAGTGATCCGTGAAGTGAAATTTCGGATTTCCTAGTCAAGCGGGAGGTCGGTTTTCCAACATGGTTGTTCGGTGAGTCGCAAAATAAAAGCGACCCCCAACCCTCATTGGAGAAAATTATCATTGCCAATCTGGCGTGCATCCGAAGAAATTGCCATCTGCGGGCAAGGTGTCCGCTTAATATTTTTTTCTCATGAGCGAACGAAGAGTTGTGGTTACTGGCATGGGCGTAGTGAGCCCTGTTGGCAATGATATCGAAACATTTTGGAAATCCCTCATTGAGGGACGGAGTGGCATTCGCCGTTTCCAAGCTTTTGACTCAGCGGACTACGACTGCAAGATCGCAGGTGAGGTTCCTGACTTCGAGCCCGTTCGTTATTTTAAAAATCCCAAAACCGTGAAGCGCACCGATCGCTTCACCCAGTTTGCGATGGCTGGAGCCAAGATGGCCATTGAAGATTCGGCTATTGATTTGGATCAAGTCGATCGAAACCGCTTTGGCGTTATGATCGGCAGCGGTATTGGTGGACTTTACAGCATGGAACAAGAGTCGCAGCGTTTGATGACGCGAGGGCCTTCGCGGGTTTCGCCATTCACGATCGCCATGATGATTTCCAATATGGCCAGCGGCATCGTTTCCATGGAATACGATTTGCGCGGGCCAAATATGTGCATTGTTACCGCATGCGCGACGGCGAACAATTCGATCGGCGAGGCTTGGCGTATCATCAAGTTCGGCGATGCGGATGGCTTTATTGCCGGTGGATGCGAGGCCACGATCACTCCACTCGGTATCGGGGGATTCGGTTCGATGAAGGCTCTGAGCCTTCGCAATGACGACCCAACGAAAGCCTGCCGTCCGTTTGACCGCGACCGTGATGGGTTTGTCATGAGCGAGGGGGCCGGTATCGTCGTGCTGGAGGAATACGAACACGCCAAGAAGCGCGGAGCAAAAATCTATTGTGAGCTTGCCGGCTATGGTTGCACGGCTGACGCCTACCACATGACCGCTCCGATGCCGGAGGGCGAGGGAGCCGCGCGTGCGATTCAGATCGCGCTTCGCCACGGCAAGGTCAACCCAGACGAAGTCGATTACATTAATGCTCACGCCACATCCACGGGCTTGGGGGACATTTGCGAAACAAAGGCCATCAAGCTCGCTCTGGGTGACCACGCCAAAAAAGTGGCTATCAGTGCTACGAAGTCGGTGACGGGGCATTTGCTCGGGGCCGCTGGCGGAGTCGAACTCGCAGCGTCAGCCATGGCAATCGGCAAGGGGATCATTCCTCCGACAATCAATCTGGAAAATCAGGATCCGGAGTGTGACCTCGATTACGTTCCGAACACGGCTCGCGAGGCGAAGATTCGCTGTGTGTTAAGCAACTCCTTCGGCTTCGGTGGACACAATGCCACCCTGCTTTTGAAAGCCGTAGATTAAGTTTCAAGATTTGAGTTCTGAAAATACCAATCCCGCACCGCCTTCGATGCTGGATCCGGACATCGAGGTTCGCACCTACTTCGCGAGGCACAAGAATGCCCTCGTAGCGAGGGGGGATTTTTCCGAGTTGTTTGCCGCGTGGTATCTCCATCGAATGGATCACCATTTGTCCTTTGCTTCGGAATTGGAGGATATCGGGCGGGCCGCACTAGCCTCGATCACCCTTCACTGCGCGAGTCGTCCGTGGAAGGAAACCTGCGCTTGGACAGTTCAGTTCGCGCATCCGAGGGTCAATGTTTTCGCCTCTGGCGATAATAATACCGGCACCATAGTGGCAAATCTGCTCACGGAAAATCTCAAGCCGATCGAGAAGGGGATTTTTTATTCCGATGTCGTTGAGAATTTGAAGTCGCCTCGGCGAAGCGTGGTCGATTTCAAGACAGATTCCTTCCTGAAGGCGGTCGAAATATTTTACGCGAATAGTGAGCAACGGGCAGTGAGGTTTTTTTGGCATGGCGAAGAAGATCTCGTCATGATCTCTGCGCAACCGGATTGCGATTTGGAATGGCTGCATTCGTTGGATTCAGCGGCGATAAAAAGATTAGATCAGGATGTGGAACTTTCTTTGCTCGAGAGGCGACAGTTCCGCTTCGAGTGCGGATGCAATCACGACCGCATTTCGAACTTTATACTGCCTATTTTCAAGAGCCAGGCGGAGGAGCTTTTTTGCGGAGATCAAACCATCAGCGTGGCCTGTCCGCGTTGCGGGGCGAAGCATATCCTGACCCGGGAGTCGCTGGAGGCCAAAATCGAAAATAGCGATCAGTCCCGATAGGATATCCCGTGTTCCATCTCCGTGCGTTGAATCCCAAAATCTCGATATTTTTATGAGCCATCCAAGGAATAACCTCTCTCCCGATAATAGAATCGCAGGCATTCTGACCCCCTTAAGCGCCGTGCGTGGTCGCAATGATATCGGCATCGGTGATACCGAGTCGCTAGTGGAGTTGGCCGAGTGGGCAGCAAAAAAAGGTTTCCGTGTCATTCAGATCCTGCCTGTGAACGAGACCGGTTCGGACCATAGTCCATACAATATCATTAGCTCGATTGCTTATGAGCCGATCACGCTTGCGACGAATCCCGAATGGCTCCCGGATATTACAGCCAAGGAATATGAGCAAATGACGCAGGCTCACTGTGTGGCCGAGTTGCGCGAAGGTCCGGTGAGCTATGCTGCTGTGGCTGCCCTGAAGCGAGAGCTCCTCGAGACCGGATACAAGAACTTGAATCGCCCAAAGGGGGATAAAGCCCGCCGGAGGGAATTGGGGGATTTTGAGACACAGGAAAGCGAGTGGTTGCATGACTATGCCATTTTCCGCGCTCTGATGTCTTGGAACGGGGATGACGAGGTCGTAACGAACTGGCCGCTTGAGCATCGCTCTCCCGAGGCGGCGAAAGAATGGATGGAACAGCTCTCTGCGCAAGACATGGCCGCCTTGGACGAGCGTATTGGTTTTTTCAGCTATGTGCAGTGGATCGCCATGTCGCAATGGAAGGCCGTTCGGGCGAGATTTGATGAGCTGGGCATGGCTCTCATGGGCGATATTCCAGTCGGGGTGAGTATTTACAGTGCGGATGTCTGGGCTGAGCCGGGCATCTTTGACCTTCACCGCTCCAGTGGCGCTCCGCCGGAAAAGGTTTTCAAAAGCGATCCTTTTACCGAAAAATGGGGTCAGAACTGGGGATTTCCCCTCTACAACTGGCAGGCCATGGCGCGAGATAATTTTGCATGGTGGCGCCGTCGGTTGTCGTCATCCAGAGAAGTTTTCCATCTTTTGCGGGTTGATCACGCGCTCGGATTTTTTCGTATTTATAGCTTTCCTTGGAGGCCGCAGGAAAATGCGCGTTTCTTGGATCTTAGCTACGAGCAGGCCGCGGAGCTGGCTGGGGGGTGTCTGCCGGGCTTCGTTCCCCGCGATGATAGCACGCCGGAGAATCAGGATTACAACCGTCGCCAAGGTGAAATGCTGTTCCGCGTCTTTGTTGAAGAAACTGGCCCGCATCGTCTCATTGCCGAGGATCTCGGCGAACTTTCTCCTTACGTTCGTCCGACTCTGGAGGCCTTGGAAATACCCGGCTTTAAAATCCCTCAATGGGAGCGTAACGGAAACCATGCGATTATTCCCGGTGCTGATTACGCACGCCTCAGCCTAGCCACATTTGCGACCCACGACCATCCGCCTATACGTCAATTCTGGGAGGACTGGAACGCTTCGGCTCAAGACCCAGCGAGGCGCGATCACGCGATCCATGAAATGCGGGAGATACTCGAATTCTGCGGGGTTTCCGAAATCCATCTTCCGCAACCATTCTCCGCAGAGATCCACTCCGCTTTCATTCGTGGACTTTTTGCCTGTAACTCGTGGCTCGCCGTCCACCAGATCACCGACATTTTTGGCCTGAGCGATCGCTTCAATGTTCCAGGAGCCGTTGGTGATCAAAACTGGACCGCTCGTATCAGCGGGGAGATCGCTGCCTGGGATAGAATTTACAAACGCGAGATCACTTCGACCATCGAAGCGCTTCGCGATACTGGCCGCAAACTTTCCTAACACCGAAACGAGATTCGATCGGTCGGGTTGCACATCGCCAAGAAAACAGACACACTTCGTCTATGAGCTCGACTACTGAAAAGGTATTGCCGGATTCCAGTGGGCACTTTGGCGCCTATGGAGGGATGTTTGTCCCTGAGACGCTGATGACCGCATTGCAGGACCTCGATCAAGAATACCAATCAGCCAGAAAGGATCCCGCCTTCCGCAAGGAGTTGGCCGATTTACTCGGAGATTTCTGTGGGCGTCCAACTCCGCTCTACTTGGCTGAGCGCCTGACTGCCAAACTCGGTGGGGCTAAAATCTATCTCAAGCGCGAAGACCTTCTGCACACCGGAGCGCACAAAATCAACAACGCAATCGGCCAGATCCTCCTCGCCCGCCGAATGGGGAAAACTCGTATCATCGCGGAAACCGGAGCCGGCCAACATGGTGTCGCCACGGCTACCGCCGCTGCGCGGTTTGGGATGGAGTGTGTGATTTACATGGGCGCCGTGGACATGGAGCGCCAAGCCCTCAACGTCGCCCGCATGAGGTTCCTCGGGGCCAAGGTGGTCGGGGTGACGGCAGGGCAGGCTACACTCAAAGAGGCGATCAATGAAGCCATGCGCGATTGGGTCACGAATGTACGTTCGACCTACTACATTCTCGGCAGCGCCCTCGGTTCGCATCCCTATCCGATGATTGTTCGTGATTTTCACAGGGTGATTGGAGACGAAACCCGCCGTCAGATTCTTCAACGCGAGGAGCGCCTTCCCGATCATCTTGTTGCTTGTGTGGGCGGAGGCAGCAATGCCATTGGATTTTTCTACGCTTTCTTGAACGACGAGGGCGTCAAGTTGACGGGGGTCGAGGCTGGGGGTGATGGTATCGTGCGCGGTCGCCATGCCGCTCGATTCCAAGGCGGCAAACTCGGTGTCCTCCAAGGCACGAAAACATGGCTCCTAGCGGATGCGGATGGTCAGATCGAGCTCACCCATTCGGTGTCCGCCGGCTTGGACTATGCCGCCATTGGGCCTGAGCATAGCTACTACCGCGATTCGGGCCGTATCGACTACGACTACGCAACCGACAAGGAGGCCCTTGCCGCTTTTCGTGAACTCTCGGAAGTGGAAGGCATCATTCCCGCGTTGGAGACCGCCCACGCCATAGCGCATGTCATCAAAGTCGCGCCAACAATGCCTCGCGATTCCATCCTCATTGCCAACCTCAGCGGTCGTGGAGACAAGGATGTGCAGCAGGCGGCGGAAATTTTGCTGAAGGACTAGATCGCCAACTTCAAGGCACTGGCGAAGAGACTAAAAAGGATGAGGCGGTGAGGGAGAATGGCGGTGAGGGAGGGATTCGAACCCTCGGTAGCCTTTTGGACTACGGCGCTTTAGCAAA